>NZ_DHYX01000046.1:0-2257 GCF_002414285.1 Clostridium sp. UBA5119
TTGAAGAAATATCAGATGCAAATAAAAAAATGCAAGAATTTTACAAGGTGGATGAAGGAGAGAATCATTGGGATCATACGGCAGAGCTTTATTTATCAAATTCCACATGGATAAAAGCCATTGATAAGCAATATGGCAGTGGTGCATCTAAATTTATTGGAGAAGCTTTAAAGTTTTATTCTGAAAATAGTAAGTCGTGAATTGAAAACTATGAAGGATTTGACATACAGAAAGAAAGTTACAAGTATTAACGTAGATACTCAAAATATGAACTGCAATTAAATAATTAGAAGTTAAAAATCGCGTAATTCAAGAAAGTGAATTATGCGATTTTTCGTAATACTACTAACGGATGTACTAAAAGTGTTATCATTTGAAGGAATAAGTAAAGTGTTGGAGGTTTCAGTTAATGAATTACTAAAGGGTGAATATATTGAACAGGAAAATGGAGAGGTGGAAAATAATAAAAATACAATTTTATTACTTAATGAAATTCAAAAACTAAAAAGAAATGAATCATTAGTTGGGGGCTTATGTGCATTATTGATATCATATATTACAGTAATTTATTCTGCAATATATAAACCAGGTATAAAAGCTTATGAACAATTTTTTGTGGGATTTATTAGAGCTATCAGTACAGGTTGTCTTGTTACAGGAATACTTCTTATATTTAATGCCTGGGTAAAGTACTCAATAAGAAATTCAAATAAAGATAAAAGAAAATTAAGCAAGTGGTTAAGAGTAACTTTAGATGATGGAGTTAAAGAAAAAGTAAAATGCTCATTAATGTAATTTTATTCATTAAGAGGAGATTTAGTATAAGTGGACTACTCCAATTTTTATAGGGAGGAGTAGTTCACAGTATACCCGATGCAATTTTTCGAAAAAAGCACAACTTGGAAACTAGTTACGATTCTACAAATATATACAAAATAATCTTTATTATACCATGAAAGTGTTTTATAATTTATGTGAATATAAAATTATAGGAGGTGAAATCTTAATATAGTACATATTAAGAATTGTCATGGAAAAAAAGATTAAGAGGATTGTTTGCATTTTAGTTGTATTACTTTCATTATCGCAAACAAGTTATGCACATTCAGGTAGAACTGATTCAAATGGGGGACATAAAGACAATAAAAATGCTTCAGGATTAGGGGGTTATCATTATCATCATGGACTTGGACCACACTTACATCCAGGAGGAGTTTGTGAACTTGTGGGAGGAGGAGGAGATAGTAATACTCCTGTAAGTTCACCTAAGGGTGGAAGAGATAATAGTACTCCTGTAAGTCAACCTAAGAGTTATTATGATGATGGATATAACGATGGTTATGTAGGAAAAGAGTCTAATAGTTCTTCAAAATCTAAAGAAGGCTATTCTTCTGGGTACAATGATGGAGTTAATAAATTAAAATCAGAAAAAGACCAAGCATATAATACTGGATATGATGATGGTCGTGAAGGGAAAAATTCATCTGAGTCATCACAAGGTGAAAAGTTAAAGAAATCATATAGTGATGGATATACTAAGGGAAGAAATGAATATATAGAAAATAATAAAGAAATCTATAAAAACTATGGCATAGAAGATGCAGCAGCAACAAAGGAAAAAAGAACCTTAGAAAATTCATTGGGACAAGCAATAGTTGAATCGTATAATAAGGCATATGATGAGAAGATACAAGAAATAAAAAATGAATACAATGAACTTGGATATAAATATTACATTGGAAAAAAAGAACATAAAATACAAAAATTTGAAAGTAATAAGCTAGAATATTGGTTTAAAGAAGGTTATGATAAGGCCGAAGCACATATGAAAGAAGCCATAAAGGCAGCATACGATAAAGGAGTTAATGGCGAAAAAATAGAATTGAAAGAAGAGTATGGTAACTATTCTCAAGAAATAAACGAATCCTATACTCTTGGAAATAAAAAAAGAACTACAAGAAACATGATTGCTGGAGGAGCCTTTGTTACTGTTGTAAGTGGAGTAGGTGTAGTAGCTATAAAAAAAAGAAAGAAAAAGTAAAAATAGTATAGACACTTATAGATGGTAAGATGATTAAGTAGTGCTGATTCTATGAAAGAAAGAAGTAGCTAAAAATTTAAGATATGAACTTTAATACAGATAGGCTCTAAAATAAGTCTATCTTATTTTACAATAAATAGTTTATTTGGTACTATATTAGTGTATTAGATACAAGGCATCTTCAAAAAACACATGTTGTGTTTTGAGGTGGAAAAA
>NZ_DHYX01000046.1:2303-4039 GCF_002414285.1 Clostridium sp. UBA5119
CGGAACCTGTTTCCTTGTCTAACTCAAAATATACTTCCCATCTTTGACTTATTATTTATTTTCGGATGCCTAAACAAAATACTAATTTTACACATGTTGTGTTTTGAGGTGGAAAAACTTATGGAGAATTTAGAGAGTATAATTTCAATTAAAGATCTTAAAATGAACTTTGGAGATAAACGTGTCTTAAATGGAATAAATTTAGAGATACAGAGAGGACAAATAATAGGATATATAGGAACTAATGGTGCTGGTAAAAGTACAACTATAAAAATAATGCTTGGTATAGTAGAAGGCTATACAGGACAGGTAAAAATATTAGGACAAGATATAAGTAATGGAAGTGTAGAGTACAAGAAGAAAATTGGATATGTTCCAGAGCTTGCTGATATATATGAAAATTTAACTGCATTTGAGTATATAAGCTTTTTAGGTGGAGTATATGGAATAGATCAAAATACCCTTATTGAAAAAGCAAAAAAGCTTATGAAGTTATTTACAATTCAAGGAGCTATAAACTCAAGAATATCTTCATATTCAAAAGGAATGAAGCAAAAGCTACTAATAATATGTAGTTTAATTCATAATCCAGATATATTATTTTTTGATGAGCCTTTAAGTGGACTAGATGCTAATAGTGTAATGATATTTAAAGAAGTTATGAGTAATCTTGCAAAGGAAGGAAAAACTATATTTTATTCTTCGCATATAATGGATGTTGTAGAGAAGGTAAGTGATAGAATTATACTTATTGATAATGGAACAATAGCTGCAGATGGAAGTTTTCAGGAGCTTAAAAATAGTGAAAAGGAAAGCTCTTTAGAAGAAGTATTCAATCAATTAACAGGATTTAATGAACATGGACAGATTGCTAAAGAGATTGTTTCTTTAGTTCAAGAGGTATAGCTATGAATGAATTTGCGGTATTAAGACTATTAGATAAATTTAAAGGTCTGTATAAAAAAGCCGGTGTTAATTATGATATTATGCGCATGATTTTGCAAATAAAATTAACTATGGATGGACGCAGAGTAAGTACTGTTTTCACAAATAATAAATCTTCTGAAAATAAAGATAAGAATAATTATACTCACCTACTTCTTTTTAACGGATTTTTAAGCATTTTTATTGCAATGTTAATGTTAGTTGATATGCCAGCTTTAAAAAATATAAATATTATTATTGGTGTAAATCTATTTATGATGGTATCACTTATGATATCAGATTTTTCAGCTGTTTTATTAGATGTAAAGGAAAAAAACATACTATTACCAAAGCCTGTAGATAGTAAAACCTTTAATGCTGCCAAGCTTACTCATATATGTATGTATCTACTTGGTATATCATTGTCTCTTAATTTAATACCTTTAATATTTGGAACAGTAAAATATGGAGTAATATTTCTACCAATATTTTTTATGGAAAATATACTAATAGCTTTATTAGTTGTAGTAATAACGGCGTTTTTATATACTTTAGTTTTAAAGTTCTTTGATGGAGAAAAGCTAAAGGATATTATAAATTACTTTCAAATATTATTAGCATTTTTATTTGCTTTTGGGTATCAGTTATTTAATAGATTTTTTACTACTATAGATATTACTGCTATTTATGTACCTAAGCTTTGGCATAGTTTAGTTCCATCTATGTGGTTTGCAGCTCCTTTTGGAATATTAATAGATGAAAATAAAAATCCTTTTTTAATATTTTTATCTGTAATGGCAATATTAGCTCCA
>NZ_DHYX01000046.1:4077-9841 GCF_002414285.1 Clostridium sp. UBA5119
CTCTACAGAAAGAAACTTTAAGCTTAAGGTATATCCTTCTCTTTCAATGGCTGTATTTATGCCAGTTTTATTTATTTTTACAGATAGAGATAAATCCTTTATTGAAACTGTTCAAACAAGCTATGGTGGAAAAGTACATTTATTAATGTATTTAACTGTGTTAATGCTATGCTTCTGCACTGCTTATATAAATAATAGTGATAATTATAAAGGTGCATTTATATATAAGGTATTACCAATAAAAGATCCAGGAGTAATATTAAAAGGAGCAATAAAAGGAACCTTATTTAAATTAGTTATACCAGTTTATTTATTTACGGCTATAGTGTTTTTAATATTAAAGGGACCATCAATAATCTTAGACTTAATTGTAATGTTTTTAGTCCTTTTAATATCATCATTAGTTTATTTTAAACTGTCAAATAAGATGATGCCTTTTAGTGTGAAATTTGCTACAACTGATAGTGGTAAGCTTATAGGACCAGGGGCGATTACATTTGTGCTTATTGGGATATTTGCTGCAATACACATAATAATTAGAAATAATATTACCTATGTAGGAGCATTTATAGCAATTCTTTTTGTAATTAATATAATTATCTGGAAAAGAAGCTTCAAAATAAGTTGGAAAGATATAGGGATATAATATTGACTCTCACATGGTGTTAGGCATTATTCTAAAGATGTCATTCGAATGGCAGTAATTTATAGGAGTTGATTTTATGTTCAAGATTGGAGATTTTTCTAAGTTGACCAGAGTATCCGTCCGTATGCTAAGATATTATGATGAAGTGGGACTTTTTAAGCCTGATAAAATTGATGACTTCACAGGATATAGATATTATTCGGCAAAACAGATTTCAGATATTAACCTAATAGTATCATTGAGAGATATGGGTTTTAACGTAGCTGATATATCAGTATGTATGAAGGAAAAGTCTGAGGAAAAGCTAGAAGATATTTTAAAAGTCAAAGGTGAAGAAATTAAGAAAAATATAAGAACTGAGGAAATAAGACTTGAAAAAATCAACTCCGCCATTAAGGATATGAAAAAGGAGAGGGTTAATATGAGTTACAATGTTACATTAAAATCAATACCTAGTTACAAGGTTATTTCTTTGAGAGATGGTATACCAGCTTATAATGCAGAAGGCATACTTTGGGAAAGGTTGGATAAATACATTACATCAAAAAACATTCATTGCAACGACACTGCTTATGCTACTTATCATGATGAGGACTATAAAGAAGGTGAAGTTGATGTAGAGGTAGTAATGGGCGTTGACAAACTTATGGAGAATGAAAATGAGTTTATATTCAAGGAAACTGAAGCAGTGGAGCAAGCTGTTAGTATATTAGTTCCAGGAGATTATTCTAATTTAGCACCAGCATACAATTTTTTAGGAAATTGGATTGAAGAAAATGGATATAGTATAGCTGGAAATCCACGTCAAGTTGCTATAAAAGGACCTTGGAATGAAAGGAATACAGAGGATTATTTGAGTGAAATACAGATACCAGTAAAAAAATAAAGAAGCTTATAAAAATGGTTGTACATGATGACTTAGTTGTCATTATGTGCAGCCATTTTATTCAAATTAGAAAAAACTCTGGAGCCTAATTTAATGAATTGCATATAAATAAATGTTAAACAACTTAGGTTCTTGTAACACATTAACTGAGTTTTAGGGTAGTTTTTGCATCAAATCTATTGAAATAGAGGAGGGCAAGAATTTGAAATATATTAATGCAAATAATGTGTTACCAGAGGATATAATAAAAGCCATACAAGAATATGTTGATGGAGAATTTCTTTATATACCAAGAAAAGATGGTAAGCAGAAAACTTGGGGAGAAAAAAGTGGTATAAAAGATATGTTAAAGGATAGAAATAATGAAATTTTTCAAAAGTATAATGAGGGTATGACTGTCAGAAAGTTATCATTAATGTATTACTTATCAGAGCAGAGTATAAGACGCATAATAAGTGAACAGAACAGATTATGTTTATAATTAATACATAACTGTTTATGAAATTGAAGGTTTATTTAAAGTCATGATATGATTTATTTAGAGAGTTTTATAAGTAAACTTTATCTGATTTTAAATAGACATTATAAATTGAANNTTTTTAAATTATATATAATGTCCTATTTTAAATCAGCATGCTAGTTAAAGTGATAATTAGCATGCTATTTATTTTACGATTATATTATAAGATAGGGGATGAGGGGTATGGAAGTAAAGGTAGTTTTAGCAAGTAAAGAAAATGCAAATATCATAAAAAATATTTACCCATTATATTTGCATGATTTATCAGAGGTTTATGGAAATGTACCAAATGAATATGGAATTTATGAAGATGAGCCTATAAAAACATTGGCTGAACAATATGATGTTCAAAATGATTGGTTTCAGAATCCCAATGAGCTTTTCCCATTTATTATAATGGTGGATGGAAAGCCGGCAGGGTTTGATTTAGTGTCAACTGGTAAATATGCACCTAAAGGAATGGATTATTATGTTTATGAGTTCTTCTTATTAAGACCATATAGGGGAAAAGATATTGCATCTATTGCAGCAAAGCAGGTATTCGATAAATTTAAAGGTAAATGGGGATTATATGTGGCACCATCAGGGGCAAATCTAAGAGCAGAAAAATTTTGGAGAAAAACTATTATTGATTATACAAAAGGTAACTTTGAAGAAAAGCATGGATCAACTTTTGATGGATATAAACTAATATTTACATTTAATAACCCTTGATTGTTAAGCTATCCCTTTTGTATAAGTAATAATAAGAAGTCATTCATAAAAATATTTACATGTATTAATAAGAATTTCAAATATTGAACTATATAATAAATAAATGAGGTTTTTAGTCTTAACTATTAAAATTACTTGGTTAAGGCTATTTTTGTATATATAAGTATAGTATTATATTTATAAAGTTAAGGTTTCTTAAGAAATTTTTATAATTCTTGTAAACTCTATATTCTATACTGAATTTAAGATTTTGAAAAGGAAGTGTAGAATATGAATAAAGGATTTAAAAATATATTAGCTGTAAGTACAATAATAATTTGTGGATCTCTATACATTTTAGGAAATAATGAGATAGCTATAAATAATACAAGATATAAAGGAATGGAGATTAGTTTAAATGATAAAACTAATGTAGTGGAAGAAGGTAATGGGCTTTTACTAGTAAATAGTAAGTTAGGTTTAGATGCAAAGTATAAACCTAAAGATTTAGAGATACCTAATATACCATTTGCTAATGAATCACAAACTGAAGAAAGACAGGTAACTAAAATTGTTGTAAAACCCCTAGAGGATTTGATAAATAGCGCAAAAGCTGAGGAAATAATCTTACTTGGAAACTCAGCATATAGATCCTATGATTTGCAAAAATGTATTTATAAAGACAGTATTAAAGCTTATGGAAAAAAGTATACGGAGGATTATGTAGCAAAAGCTGGCTTTAGTGAACATCAAACAGGGCTAGCTATTGATATTACAAATGAACATAGATATTTTGTAAAAGGAACAAATGAAGCGGATTGGCTTGAAAAAAACTGCTATAAATTTGGGTTTATTATCAGATATCCTGAAGGTAAAAATGATATAACAGGGATAGCTTATGAACCTTGGCATATTAGGTATGTTGGTGAACAAGTAGCTACATATATTCATAATAAAGGTATTACATTAGAAGAATATTTAGAGGAACAATAGATAATAGGAGGACTATACCATGAGCAAAAACATTCTTGTAGTAGATGATGAAAAAGATATAAGAGATTTGTTAGAGATAACATTAAAAAATGAAGGATATACTGTCTTTAAAGCAATCTGTGGAGAAGATGCTTTAGATATACTAGATAAAGAAGAAATCCACTTAATTGTTTTAGATATAATGATGCCAGGAATGGATGGGTTACAAGCTTGTAGATTAGTAAGAGAAAAACACAACATTCCAATTCTTATGCTTAGTGCAAAGGTTGAGGATATGGATAAGATACAGGGGATTATGACAGGTGCAGATGATTATGTATGTAAGCCTTTTAATAATTTAGAACTTACAGTTAGAATAAGAGCGCTACTTAGAAGAGCATATTTTCTAAATACTAAAATGGATATTTCCGATGACATAATAAGAATTGAGTCAATGAGTATAGATAAGAAGAAACACAACGTAACTATAGATAATAATGAATTAGATTTAACAGCAACAGAATTTGAAATTTTGTATCTATTAGCTACTAATAGAGGTAGAGTTTTTAGTGCTGAGGAAATTTTCCAAAGGGTATGGAAGGAAAAGTATTTTCAATCAAATAATACTGTGATGGTACATATGAGTAGACTAAGAGATAAGATTGAGGAATATATGAAAGGTAATAAGATAATACATACTGTGTGGGGAGTTGGATACAAAATTGAAAAATAAGAGGTTATACGAATATTTGTTAGGACAATTAGTTGATGTCCTAAGTGCAATGATATTAACCTATATTACAGTAGAAATAGGTAAGTTAATATTAAATTATATTTTAAAAGGTATTTCTGGCATTGCTTATGAGGCTATCTTTAATATTCGATATCTTAGCTTTGGAGGATATACAAACACATTAGTAGGTTTATTTTTATTTTGTACTTTTTATTTACTTAAAACTTATAAAAAAAGCAAGAGTTTAGTGGCTATAATTAATGAAACAGAAATAATGGCTAATGGCAATTTAGATAGAGTAATACAGGTTGAATCTAATGGTGATATCAAAAATCTAGCTAAAAATATAAATAATATATCAAAGCAACTTAAAGAAATAACTTTAGAAGAACGAAAATCACAACAAACTAAGAGTGATTTAATAACTAATGTTTCCCATGACTTAAGAACTCCATTAACTTCAATCATGGGATATTTAGAACTTATTGATACTGATCAATATAAGGATGAGGTGGTTCTTAGATATTATGTTAATATAGCATATGAAAAATCTAAATCTTTAAATCTACTTATAAATGATTTGTTTGAACTTACTAAAATGCAAAACAATACTATTAATCTACATAAGGTTAACATTAATTTAGTGGATTTATTAGGGCAGGTTGTTGCTTATTTTGAATATCAATTTAAGAGTGCAAATATGAAATCAAGAACTAATTTTTCAGATGATAAATTAATAGTAAATGCGGATGCAGGGAAATTGGTTAGGGCTATTGAAAATTTATTATCTAATGCCATTAAGTATGGAGAAGAGGGATATTATGTTGATGTGGTGACAAAAAAAGAAGGGGATATGTCAGTGGTTCAGGTTATAAATTATGGGCAATCCATATCACCAATAGACTTACCATATATATTTGATAGATTCTATAGGATAGAAAAATCAAGAAACAGTAATATAGGTGGATCTGGATTAGGATTGGCTATAACAAAAAATATTATAGAGTTACATGGAGGAAATATATCTGCTTATAGTGATGAGGTGAGAACCATCTTCGAAGTGAAATTGCCTATTAATTGATATAGAGATATTAGTTTTTATGTGTGTGCCAGCATGGGCGTATTCTTAAGGGTGAAAGTCCTTAATGCGACCTAGTAGTGGTAAGCGTATAGCTTAAGACAGAGGAAATTGGGTTAAGAGTAGATTTTGAAAATATTAGACCTCATATTACCATGAACTTTAACAATGGATTTGACGATATTTATTTAATTGAACAAGATGTTGATATCAATGAACTATCATTGCAGTATGAA
>NZ_DHYX01000079.1:0-15014 GCF_002414285.1 Clostridium sp. UBA5119
TAAAGCTAGTAAATTTGTTTGGTTTGCAATATCTAATATTGATCCTGATAAATTTTCTATCTCACTGACGGATTTAGATTTTTCCAAAGCTTCTATGAGATTTTTCTTTGTTTCTTCTAATATTTGAAGTGCCTTCTTGTTAGATACCTCCACATTGTCTTTTAATTCATTAGCCCTCCCCATAATATCTATTGCAGTTTTCTCTCCTTCTTTAGCCTTATGGGTTATATCATTTATAAAACTCTCTACTTCTAAAGATAAACCACTAACCTCATTAGATTTTACCGCCGCTTTCTCAATGGCCATGGAAATTTCATCTACAGTATTCGTTGTTCTTTCTGAATTCATATGAAGCTCTTTTATATACCTAGCTGTATCCCTAGAAGAGCTTAAAACATTATCTGAGGAATTATTAACTTCCACTATTATCTTTCTTATATTGTTCATAAACACATTGATGGCTTGTGATAATTCTCCTATTTCATCTCCTGACTCAACAATTATATCTTGAGTTAAATCACCACCTTTATTTACTAATTCATTTATTTTCCCCTTTAATCTATTTAATGGATATATAATTGAAATTGTTAAATATATACACACTACAATAGTAAATAAAATTATTACTAAAGTTACACCTATAAATGTAATTATTACTCTCTTATAGCGTTCATTAGCTTCTTTGTTTATACTTTCTAAATAATTTAAATTCTTTTGTTTAAGCTCATCTATAGAGCTTATCAATTCATCAAATTTATTTTTAGATTTCCCCTTAATTAAAGTTAAAACATTTCTCATTTCTTTATTTGTTTTATTTGTTTCTATAACTTCATTGTTAACCTCTAAGTAAACTTTAAATTTTTCTTGTATATTTTCAATATCCTTTTTTTCACTATTGCTATCACAATAATTAAAATAATCCTCTAAAATTAATTGTATATTTCCTTTTGATTCTTTCATTTCTTGTTCTATTCTATTTTTTTCTTCTGAAAATGTCTCCATTATATATCCATATTCTTTAGTTCTAAAATTTAAAACATGATAACTAAGTTCATCTGACTTTTGAATTTTACCACCATATATACTTGATATACCTTCTATGCTATTATGTAATTTCATCATTTGAAATATAGAATATACTCCAAATATTATTGTACTAATACTTAATACTGATAAAGCTAAAATTAATCTGGTCTTGATGTTAAACTTTTTCTTAAATATTCTATTGAATTTTAATTTTTCTTTAGGCCACATTATTTCATCACTCTTTCTTATTTTATTTAACAATATAAATTTAACTCATTGCCAAATAAGTTTGTACATATATTAAGAAAATTTAAACTTCCTAACCAAGATTTAACACAAAAAAATAACGCCTATCTAAGAATAAAATATCTTAGACAGGTGTTATTTTATTTATAATGTTTTTCTAACTACATCTATAACAGTTCCATCCCTATATTCTACAACTGCAACTATATCCTTAGATAATTCTATTGCTTTAGGAGTACCTGTTATTTTTTCAGCTATTTCCTTTAATTCCTCTATAGTTACCACATTAAGGTTTGCTTCTTTTAATTTTTCAATTAAATCAAACCTCTTAGGGTTAACAGCTATTCCTCTTTCAGTTACTATTACATCAATAGTTTCACCTGGAGTAGTTATAGTAGTCAACTTATCCTTTATTATTGGTAACCTTGCCTTAGTTAGTTTTGTTACTATTATAGTAAGTTTAGAGCCTGCTGCAGTGTCTGCATGACCACCAGACCCCCCCATTATAGTTCCATCTGAAGCAGTAGTAACATTTACATTAAAGTTTGTATCTATTTCTGTTGCTCCAAGTATTACTATATCTAAGTTATTTACTACAGCTCCTTTGTTATGAGCATTTCCATACATAGAAGCTGACATAGTTATATGTTTTTCATTTTTAGCACAAGACTCTACTGCCTTTAAATCAAAGCATTGTACATCTAGTAAACTTTGGAATAATCCTTCTTCAAACATATCTACAATATAACCAGTTATCCCACCAGATGCAAAGCTACCTTTGATTTCATTCTTCTTCATATATTCTCTAAGCTCTGCAGCTACAGCTAAAGATATTCCTCCAGCTCCTGTTTGAAATGACATACCTTCTTTAACTAGTCCTGAAGCTATCATAGTATCTAAAGCATTCTTTGCAATTTTAAGGCCTATAGGATCCTTGGTAATTTGTGTAGTTCCTGATACTATTCCTGCCGGATTTCCTATAGAATCTACCTTAACTACATAATCTACATAAACTTGGTTTATTTCCATTGGGAAGTTTGGATATGGCACTAAGTTGTCTGTAATAGCTATTACAGTGTCTGCATATTCTGCATCAGAAACTGCATATCCTAAAGCACCACAAGCAGATTTGCCAGTAAGTCCATTTATATTACCATACATATCACTAGAAGGTGCTGCTAAAAAGGCTATATCGATATGTAAATCTCCACTTTCAATAGCTCTTGATCTTCCACCATGGGTATGCATTATAGCTGGATATTTTAATTTTCCCTGTGATATAGCATCTGCTACAGGTCCTGATATATAATTTGCATATATTTTAGATACAGTACCATCTTCAATATAAGCAACTAGCGGCTTATGAGTTGGAAATATAGAACTTGCTGCCACAGTTAAATTCTTTATTCCTCTTTTAGCCATGGATTCTACAACCATGCTAAGAATATAATCCCCATTTCTTAAGTGATGGTGAAAAGATATACACATTCCATCCCTAATTTCCACTTTATCTAAAACTTCTTCTAAAGAATTTACTAACTTTGCATCTCCAGGAACTACAGGTTTAATCTTTGCTGACACCTTTTTTAAAGGATTCATATTTTTAAAAGCACCTTCAAAAATCTTTACATTTCCGTATCCATCTATATACTCCGGAATTTCTCTTCCTAATACATTCTTCATATTATTATCACCTCAATCCCCTCATTAAATAAGGCCTAGTTTTTTACTTAATTCCACAGTGGTTTTTGCTCTATTTATAACTGGTGCATCCACCATTTTACCATCTAGAGAAAATACTCCCTTACCTTCTCTTTCAGCTTCTTCCATAGCATCTAATACCCTTTGAGCATGGATTATCTCCGCTTTAGTTGGAGCATATACTTGGTGTATTGTATCAATTTGTCTTGGATTAATTGATGCTTTGCCAGTCATTCCAAGGGATTTTGCAAGTAGAGTATCCTTTTCTAATCCTTCAAAGTCATTAGTATCTGTAAATGGAGTATCAATAGCCCCTACTCTCATAGCCTTGCAAGCCACAGCTACCCTGTTTCTAGCATAAAATATCTCACTACCTTCTTTAGTTCTCTTAATTCCCATATCAGAAGTTAAATCTTCTCCACCTAAAAGAACCGCTACTATTCTATCCGATGATTTTATAATACTATATACATTTTCAACACCATAAGCACTTTCCACTATTGGTATTAACTTTATAGATTTGTCTTCAAAACCTTCTTCTTTTTCTATTTTTTCAAGTCTACTGCTAATCTCTATAAGTTCATCTTCCGTTGCCTTTGGAACCATTAGTGCATCTGGCTTAACTCTTCCAATAACTTCTATATCTTCACTTGAAAAATCTGTAGTAAGTGGATTTATTCTAACTACCACCTCTACTCCATTATAATCAACATTTTTAATTGCTTCTCTAACAAGAATTCTAGCACTATCTTTTTCTGTAAGACTTACTGCATCCTCTAAATCAAGAATTATAGAATCTGAACCTAAGATTGCAGCATCTTGTAACATTCCTGGATTATTTCCAGGCATAAAAAGCATAGTTCTTCTTAATTTCATATTTATACCCCCTACTGCGCTCTTTTTACTGCAGTTTCAATTCTAGCTCTTATTGTATAATCAAGAGCCCCTTTATCTTGAGCTTTGACAATGGCATTTTTTACTTGTAAAGTATCTAAAGCTTCTCTAATAGCTCTTTCTATTTCTGCTCCAAATTGTTTCATAACCAAACTTTCAAGTTCTATAGCTATTCCACCCTCTTCGTTAGGCATGATTATAACGTATATATCATTGGATTCTAGGGTTCCAGCCTTTGAAATTTTATTAATTTCCATCTAAATCACCTCTACCTATAAAACTTATTTTTTACTACTTAAGTAAGCTTCTCTACCTACTTCATATAAATTATTTCCTTCTGAATCTATTACTACAACTATAGGTAAATCCTCTACCTCAAGTCTTCTTATAGCTTCAGCTCCTAAATCTTCATAAGTCACTATTTCTGCTTTCTTTACGCATTTACCAATAAGGGCTGCAGCTCCACCTATAGCTCCAAAGTATACAGCTTTATTCTTTTTCATAGATTCTATTACTTCAGCATTTCTTAATCCTTTACCAATCATTCCTCTTAAACCATGTTCTAAAAGTGCTGGTGTATATGCATCCATTCTATAACTAGTAGTTGGTCCTGCTGAACCTATGGCCATTCCTTCCTTTGCTGGAGTTGGCCCTACATAATATATAACAGCATCCTTTACATCTATAGGAAGTTCTTCTCCTTTTTCTAAAAGTTCTGCAAGCCTCTTATGAGCAGCATCCCTACCTGTGTATATAACTCCACTTAATAAAACACTGTCTCCAGCTTTTAAATCTTTTACCTTTTCTTCTGTTAGTGGTGTAGTTATTCTCTTTTCCATAAACCTTACCCCCTAATTATAGCTCTATTTCTGCATGTCTTGTAGCATGACAATTAATATTTACAGCTACTGGAAGACCTGCAATATGAGTTGGATATGTTTCTATATTTACAGCTAATGCTGTTGTTTTCCCACCAAATCCTTGAGGCCCTATACCTAGTTCATTTATCATAGTTACTAGTTCCTCTTCTAACTCTGCGTAGAATGGATTTTCATTTCTTATATCTATGGATCTAATAAGCGCTTTTTTAGCAATTGTTGCAGCCTTATCAAAGGTTCCTCCAATTCCTACTCCAACAATTATTGGTGGACATGGATTCGGACCTGCTTCCTTAACTACTTTTATTATAAAATCTTTAACACCCTGAAGCCCATCAGAAGGTTTTAACATTTTTATTTGACTCATATTTTCAGAACCAAAGCCTTTAGGTGCTACAGTGATTTTTAGCTTATCTCCTGGAACTATATTATAGTAGATCATAGCTGGAGTATTATCCTTTGTATTTACTCTATCTAGGGGATCCTTAACTACAGATTTTCTTAGGTATCCATCCTTATATCCTTGTCTAACACCTTCATTTATTGCATCTTCTAGGGCTCCTCCAACTACCTGAACCTCTTGACCTATTTCTATAAATACACATGCCATACCAGTATCTTGACACATAGGCATATCTTCATTTTTAGCTATATCAGCATTGATTAATATTTTGTTTAATATTCCCTTTGCAATATCCCAATCTTCTTCCTCATGAGATTTTATAAGTCTGTTTTTAATATCACTACCTAGATAGTAATTTGCATCTATACATAATTTTCTTATAGCTTCTGTTACCTGTGAAACTTTAATTTCTCTCATATATAATCCTCCTAAACTCATTGATTAAATATATTATTTCAATATTAATTCACTAATACAGTTTAATTTAAATCCCATGAATAATATCTCTCATTTTTATAATTATTATAAGTAAAAAGGCAGTTTTTACTTAAACCGCCTTTTTACTTTATACCTAATGTATTATTTATTTCTTCTATTTACTAAGGCAACAACCCTATTCATTTCATTGTTCACTATCATGTAACCTTCGTCAACACCCATACCTGGTTTAGCTAAGCATTGGTCCGCTCCACAAGCCATAGCAATGTTAGTGCAAACCTCTGCTGATCTATTTGTTTCGTTACATGTTCCTCCACAGTAAGCTCCAACCTTTTTCTTCTTACAATACAATATAGCTTCTATTGTATTATTTACACCTCCAAGATCTGGAGTTTTTATTTGAAGCATATGTCCTGAGTTGTTATCTGCAAAGAATGCTACGTCTTCATAAGTATTACACCATTCATCTGCAACTAATTCTACATTGATATTTCTATTATCAAGTTCATCTGTTAGCTCTTTTAATGCTTCCATTTGTCTTTCTCTATGCTCTACATCCATTGGTCCTTCTATTCTTAATTTAAATGGTTTAGCAGCCTCTTCCAATGTTGCTATGTAGTCTGCCATTGCTTTTGTATCACAATCAAATGCAACTCCTATAGTTCCATAAACATCTATATGGAATATTGGGTTATAGTCTTCACTAGTTCTTAATTTTAAAACTCTATCACTTAACCATTTAACATATTCAAGAAGTTTTTCGCCCTTTGAGCCTAATTTCTCTTCTACATTGTTTATTAAAGCATGAGGTAAAACATCTGCTCCCTTTATAATCATCTTATCAGCGTTGTTGTATCTGTCATCTCCTGATTGAGTAAATATAGGAATTCTATTAATTTCTACTCCAGTATTATATTCATCTCTTACAACTTCAGCCATAGTAACTTTTTTAGCTTTTGCTACACCATCAAGGATAGCTTGAGTTACTCCATATCTTATAGCTGTATGAAGTCTTTTTCCATTTACCAACATTTTATCAAATTCTTCAGCTAAACATTTAAAGTTAGTTAATTCTCTACCTATAAGTTTTGGTGCTATTTCCTTTTCTATAACTGGTATGAAATCTTTAGCTAAGAATAATGGATCACGTCCACCTGCTCCTGAATATTGAACAGCTGCACAATCACCGTGTGCTACTTGACCATCTTCAAGTATTAACATTACAGATATAGATTCCCCTGCTTGTCTTATAGATGTAAATCCTTCAGTTACTGGCTCTCCAATATAAGTAAATCCATCATGACCAGCTCCAGCTTTTATTGCTCTTTGGTCATCAAAATAAAATCCAGTTCTTCCTGCAGAACATACTACATCAACAATTTTCATTTAAATACACCTTGCTTTCTATAATTTAAGAATTTTATATTAGTTTATTGTTAGCTTATAAATTATAAATGTTATTTTTCTGGTCTTCCAACAAGCTTTCCTTTTCCTACAGCAAATATATCATCTATTGTCATTTGGAATCCAACTGGACGATTTTCGTATTTTCCTCTTTCGTCTAGCTTTTTCATATTGAAAGCTTTAAGCTCTGCTGTAAATGGAACATTTCCAAATTTAAGATATCTTACTGCTCCATTATTATCTCTTGCAGGCATCATTTTACCAGCGTTATATTTACTTGGTGCAAATGGAATATCTATAACTCCTATGTCAAAGCCTTTAACAGCACCTTTCGCTAAGTCACCGTTTCCTACTTCATATAACTTATCTACCATGCATCTTGTTTCAGCTTTAATTATAGCAATTTCAGTTCTAAGTTCATCAGATAAGTGCATTTGTTGACCTTTTAATAAGTTTAAAGTCATTTTAGTTGCTCTTATACCTTGAGCATTTGCTTCTTTTGTTGGTATACCTATAGCTTCATGTGGAGTTTTAACTATAACTTTTGTAGCTCCTGCTAATGCTGCAGCTGCTGCTCCAGTAGATATAACACCAAAAGCCTTAGCTTCATCAGCTGGGAAGCCTCCCATCCATTGATGGAATACTGTTGTTAGGTAAACATCACCATAACCATAAGCTCTTAAGTAATCGCTACATTGCTCTTCAAGAGCTCTAATTGCTGCTACGTCTTGTATTAAGTTACCACACTGACCATATCCAACTGTAATATTCTTAACACCTTGTTCTGCTGCAAGTAGTGCTTCTACTATTGCAACTGCATTAGATGTACTTGGTGGTACTAAAGTTCCTGTTAATGGACCAAATGGTTCTCTATTAATAGATATACCTTGCTCTTCATAGAAACCTACTAATCTATCACAATATTGCCAATCAAGAATAGTTTTTTCTAGAGTAACACTTTTAGCATATGGTATATTATATGATATACCACCACCTTCATTTGATGTCCAACCTGATGCATGAGTAATTTCTGCAAGTAATCTACCATCTGGAGTACCGTGTCTTGATTCTAATGGTAAGTTAACAGATTCAAATACTTGTCTACATCCTTTAACCCCGTGGTTAACCCCTGGAAATCCATTTAAAAGTGATCTTCTAGCTTTTATACTTTCTTGTATCCCAACTTCACATTCTTCATATCTATTTTGTCTTGTGTAACTATCTATTGTTGATGGTAGAAGATCTGCTCCACCTTCTTTGTCTAAGTAGTTTAGTAATTCTATGTGGCTATCTAATAAAGCTACACCGGCCCTAGGTTGAGCTAATGTTATGCCCGCTTCCTTTGCTTCCATTAGTTTTTTAGCAAAGTTCTTGTGTGCTGGAATTTTTTTGTTGTAGTCTATAGCCTCCTGTAAATCTACTTCTTTACCTGTTGGCCATTGTGCTAAAACCTCTTCTCTTGTCTTAAAAAACTCTTCCTCGGTCCACTTTTTGTTTTTTAGTTCCACTTTAATTTACCTCCTAGTAATTTACACTTCCACTAAATATTTTTTCATTATTCTTATTGCTTTGTCAGGATAATCCTGAGCTAACAGACCCATTGATGATAATATATAAGTTTTATCTACTAAAGTTTTTGGATTTCTAGGTCTTAAAGAAGTAGCATTTTCTTTATTAAAGGTTCCTGCTTTCAATATTTCACCTGGATGTTTACTATGAACTAAAACGCCACCTGTACCAATCATATATTTTACATCCATAAGATCTTTTCCTAATTGATTATATACAGCTCCCATTGGAGTATATATGCATTCAACAGTGCCGCAGTGTCTTTCCATAGAAAGTTCCGTAGCTGCCTTTGCCATAGCTTCATCAAATTTTATGTCTTCATCTGTTTCAGGTACCATTTTAATATTGCTATTCCTATATTTACATCTTTCTTCAATTTGTACTTTTCTATCTTTATCATTTAAATATGCTCTAAGCTTTCTACTACCTGCAGCTTCCCAAAGAGACACAGCTGAATATCTCATACCTAAGTCACCTTCTACAGTTCTTTTTGCAAAAGGTTCCTCTAACCCCTTCATATTTACTCCACCCTTTGTTGGCTCTCCATATCCTATAGAGTGTACATCAGTAGTAGCTCCTCCTATATCAACAATGATTAAGTCTCCAATACCTTCTTCTTCATCAGTACCTTCTCCTAACACTCTAGCTGCTTTAAGTACAGCTGCTGGTGTAGGCATTAGTATACCATTTATATAATTTTCTGCGTTGGATAGTCCTTTTGCATCAGTTATCCTATCCATAAATACTTTTCTTATTTCTTCTCTTGCTGGTTCCACATTTAAAGCATTTAATTGAGGCATAACATTTTCTGTTATGCTGAAATAGAACCCAGCTTTTTGAAATATTTCTTTTATCTCATCATTAGCACTTTTATTTCCAGCAACAACTATAGGAAGATTGACATCTAAATCTACTAGCATATTTGCGTTATGTAGAATACATTGTTTATTTCCTCCATTAGTACCACCGGCTAAAAGAATTATATCTACATCAGAATTTTTTATCTCTAATACTTCGTCCTTAGTTAATTCATAACTATATACTTTTATAACTCGAGCTCNNATGCTCCTAAAGCAGCTCTCTTAGCAGCTTCTGCTGTAAGATCTGGCACAAGCCCAATTGCAACCATCTTTAAGCCTCCAGCTGCAGATGAACAAGCAAGTTTTTCAACAAAATTTACTTCTTTACCTTCTAGCTTATTCATAAGCTTATCATAAGCTTTATTAAATCCTATCATTATATCATCTTCGATAGTTGTTATGTCCTTTGCTGTAGCTAATATTTCTTCATTATCTATATCTACTGCAGTCAATTTGGTATAAGTACTACCAAAGTCTAAAAGTAAATATGCATTCATTTAAATCACTCCAGCTCTCTATTAAAACTCCAAGTAAAATCTACTTTAGTTAGTTAGTTAGTTAGTTTATGTGCTTCTGTCTATTCTATTCCTAAATCTTCTTTTAAGTCATGTATAGTAGTGTCTATACTTGTTCCTGGTGGATAAACTCTATTAAAGCCCATTGCTTTAAATCTTGAATAAACATCATCCCAATCTTGTTTACCTACAACTATGTTACCACCAACATAGATAAGGATATCTTTTAATCCTGATTCATCACACTTTTCTCTTAAGCCCCTACAGTCAATCTCTCCATGTCCATAAAGAGAAGAAACAATTATTGCATCAGCATTTGTTTCAACTGCAGCATTTATAAAGTCTTCTTGTGGTGATAGCACACCAATATTGATAACCTCAAACCCTGCTTCTGTTAATGCATAATCCATGATTTTGTTACCTACAGCATGACAATCTGCTCCAATAACACCAAGAACTAATGTCTTCTTTTCCATTTTTAATTCCTCCTGAATTAATTTTTTTGATACTTTAATTCTACAATTTTTGACTTAAGTGCCTTCACTGATGTAGAGTCTAATTTGTAAGAAAATTCTATAAGCTCTTTATTTTCATGATTAAGCTTACAAACATCCTTATATCTACCTGGAGTTACTATTAGTACCTCCGATTCATCAATTATGTGTTTTAATTTAGCTTCTTCAGCCATACTAAAATACTCAACTGATAAATCTGAAAGACCCGCATTATCAAGTGCTGACTTAATTTTAAATATAAACTCTTCAGATAAACAAATGAAAGTAAATTTTGTTCCTGAAGGATGTCTAGCGATTCTTACAATGGATTCTAGATTAGGGCTTACTGCTACTCCTAGTATTTCCTTGTTAAAGCCTTTTAAAAATCCATCTACATCATTCACATGATTGAAAGGTGATATAATTACTTCACAAGTCGAAAGCTTGTCCTTTGTGTCGTCACTCATTTTTTCTAAGTCCGTTAAAGTAAATGGTATCGTATTCATACTTGTTATTGATGTTATTTCTTTACTAAACATTCTCGCTTGCTCAATATTACATTCTACAAATGCTGAAGTAACTTTATTCATAACATCCTTTTTCTCACTAACCCTATTTGTTACTATATCTAAAAAATCATCTGGATCTATACCACATTCTAAAGCTTCTTCTAGAGCTAAATCCACAAACTTATTTATCTTCCTTCTGCTATCATAACTTTGCCATGATACTACTTCTTCTGCTACAAAAGTTCCTTTTCCTCGAATAGATTTTAATACTCCCTTAGCTTCTAGTTCATTATAGGCAGCGCTAATGGTATTTCTACTAACAACTAACTCTTGAGACAATTCTCTTTCTGTCGGCATTTTACTTCCAACTCTCAAAGTTCCATCTTTTATAAGATGCATTATTTGTTTTTTTACTTGGATATAGAGAGGTATCCCATTTTTTTTATCAATTGTAATGTTCAAAATCTCATCTCCTGACCCTTTGGACCAATGGCTTAATCCAATCCTTAATCATAATATCATATGGACTAATCATTTGCAATTTCACATTATTGTATATTCTATAAAGAGCCCACCTTTTATAGAAAAAGTAGGCTCTTATCTTTAATTTGCTCCTTCTTTCAAGTAAATGCTTATAGATTCGGCTAATGCATCTGCAATTTTCTTTTGATATTCTTTATCCTTTAACTTTTGATATTCTTCAGGATTACTTAGAAATCCGCACTCTACAATAACTCCTGCCATATTATCATTTCCTCTCAGTACTTTATATTGAGTGCCTGCAGCCTTTGCTTTCCTCTTATTGGACTGGTCCAATTTATCTTTTAATGTACCTTGTATGATATTTGCTAATCTTTCGCTTCCTTCATAATTTGAGTACCATACTTGAGCACCCTTACAATATGATTCTGGAAATGTATTTAAATGTATACTAACAAATATGTCGCACTTTGTTTCTTCCTTCAAACTTACTCTTTTATTTAAGTCCTCATATTTTTTCTCCTTTACTGATTTTCCTTCAGTATAAAGTCCTACATCCTCTGTTCTTGTAAATTCAACCTTATATCCTTGACTTTTTAAATTTGCACCTAAGAGCAGTCCAATATTTAGGTTTATATCCTTTTCTGTAGTTCCATCTTTAGATGAAGCACCTCCATCTATTCCTCCGTGTCCTGGATCAATTAGTATTACTTTATTTTTTTCTTGTTCTGATTCAGCATTTTTATAAGTTGTAACCACCTTGTTTACATTAATTACAGACATGCATATGAATCCTAAAATAATTACTATAAGTATTGATATTAATTTAGTGTTCTTAATGGTTTCCCCCACCTTTTTTTATTACTCTGTAATTATACTTATTCATAAATTCATACTATTATTCTTTTACCTATATAATAAAAACCTTTTGGATACATATTATCCAAAAGGTTTTACATAAGCTATAAAATACTATTAATTCTAATTTTCATATATTATTTCAGCTATATTTATTGAGTGATCACCTATTCTTTCTAAATTACTTATCAAGTCCAAGAAAATTGTTCCCACTACAGCATTACATACACCAGTGTTTAATCTCTTTATGTGTGATGCTCTTAGTTCTTTTTCTAGAGAGTCTATTCTTTCTTCTATTCCCCTTATCCCTGCTGCTTTTTCTCTATTATAACTTTTAAAACACTCTATACTCATTTCTACTGCACTTATAGTATAGTCAAACATACCTTTTATTTCATTCATAGCATCTGGAGAAAAATTTAATCTTTTTGTGATTCTCTCACTAGCAAGATCTGCAATATTCTCTGCATGATCTCCTATACGCTCAATATCATTTACCACATGGAAATATGCAGCTAGTTCTGCTCTCTGTTCATCACCTAAATCTGAGTTAGATAACTTAACTAAATATCTTGTTATATCATGTTCTAATAGATTAATTATCTTTTCATTATTATATGCTACCTTTATTAGCTCTTCATCGCCTTGTAAAAAAGAATTCATAGCTACTTTTAAATTTTCCTTTGCCTTCTCACCCATTCTCACTATTTCATTAGTTGTTTGCCCAAAAGCTATTGCTGGAGTCTCTAGCAATCTTTCGTCTATATATTTTACACCTGGTACATCTTTTTCATCTTCACCAGGAATTATCTTATTAACAAATGCAACAAGATATTTAATTAAAGGAAGTAATAGTAATGTATTTACCACATTAAATATAGTGTGAGCATTTGCTATTTGTCTTGGTATAGCTTCTACTCCTGAATTGGGACTTATTGCTAAAACTATATTTGCTAAGAATGAAACTGGTATAATTAAGAATATAACAGCTCCTATAAGGTTAAATAACAAATGAATTACCGCTGCTTTTTTTGCCGTTATTGAAGTTCCTATGCTAGATATTAATGCTGTTACACATGTACCAATGTTATTACCTAATAATATTGGTATTGCTACTGTTAATGGTAAGCTTCCTGTAGATGCTAATGCTACCAGTATACCAGTAGAAGCTGATGAACTTTGAAGAACAGCTGTCATCATCATTCCTATTAAAAGCCCTAATATAGTATGTCCTTCTAATTTTAGTATTAAATTTGTAAAGAATACTGAGTCCTTAAGCGGTGACATTGCACTTGACATAAGTTTTAATCCTAAAAATAATATACCAAATCCAAGAATAATTTGACCCACTTCTTTTACTTTTCTTTTGTTGCAAAAAAGTATCATAACTGCACCAATGGCTAAAAATACAGGTGCAAAAGCATCAAATTTAAATGTTATTAATTGGGCTGTTATTGTAGTACCAATATTAGCTCCCATTATAACAGATGTTGCTTGATATAAATTCATAAGTCCTGCATTAACAAATCCAACAACCATTACTGTAGTAGCACTACTACTTTGAATAATAGCAGTGACAATGGTACCTGTTAGCACACCTTTCACTGGATTAGATGTTATCCTGTCAAAAATACCCTTCAGTTTATCTCCTGCTGCATTTTCAAGACCATCCCCCATAAGCTTCATCCCATATAGAAAAAGTCCTAATCCTCCTAAAAGGTTAATAATCAAAAATATGATATTATACATCAATTTACCTCCTACAATAAATCTCATTCAACAATATGTACTTTTTCTTTGTCCATTAAAATTCCATACTAATAATACACTATAATCAAAAATATGTTAATACTTATTTACATATTTAACATGAATTTAACATAGCTTTTTATAAGTATATTAAGTAATGTTATAATTTAAACTTCACTAATGATTATATATAAAATGGGTTTACCTAAAAAAAATTACACAATATAAAAATAAGGAGTATATNNATATACTCCTTATTTTTATATAACATACAGTTGTATGTACAAATACTATCTTTTTGAGAATTGAGAAGCTCTTCTTGCTTTTTTAAGACCGTATTTCTTTCTTTCTTTCATTCTTGGGTCTCTTGTTAAGAATCCAGCTTTCTTAAGTTCTGGTCTTAAGCTCTCATCAGCTTTTAATAAAGCTCTTGATATTCCGTGTCTGATAGCTCCAGCTTGACCTGTGTATCCACCACCGTGTACATTAACTAAAACGTCAAATTTGTCTTTAGTTCCTGTTAATACTAATGGTTGGTTAACTATGAATTTTAATGTATCTAATCCAAAGTAGTTATCCATATCTCTTTTATTTATTACAACTTTACCTTCACCAGGTACAAGTCTTACTCTAGCAACTGATTTCTTTCTTCTACCTGTTCCAAAATGTTGAACTTTTGCCATTATTTATTCCTCCTTACAATACTATATTAGTATTTTAATTCTAATACTTCTGGTTTTTGAGCATGATTTTTGTGCTCTGGTCCTCTGTAAACTGTTAGCTTCTTAGCCATTTGTCTTCCAAGAACTCCTTTTGGAAGCATTCTTCTTACAGCTTCTTCAAATACGAATTCTGGTTTCTTAGCTAATGCTTCTCTGTAAGGGATCTCTTTTAATCCGCCTGGGTATAATGAGTGATGTCTTAACATTTTTTGATCTAATTTCTTTCCTGTTAAAACAATTTTCT
This sequence comes from Clostridium sp. UBA5119, assembly GCF_002414285.1. Lineage (NCBI taxonomy): Bacteria > Bacillati > Bacillota > Clostridia > Eubacteriales > Clostridiaceae > Clostridium > Clostridium sp. UBA5119. Next base: position 14,991 of record NZ_DHYX01000079.1, read on the forward strand.
CTGCATTTACAACTATTACGTGAT
>NZ_DHYX01000079.1:15045-35038 GCF_002414285.1 Clostridium sp. UBA5119
CCTCTTAATATAGAAGCTATTTGACTTGCAGCTCTACCTAAAGTCATTCCTTCAACGTCTACTACATACCATTTTCTTTGTATTTCACTTGGTTTAGCTAAGTATGATTTCATCTTACTACCTCCCTGATTTTTAACAATTATAATTCTATGGATAAAGATCCGGGGCTAATGGATCTTACACACAAATATTTATTATACGAACAAAATTCATTATAATACAATTTCCCGGGTGTGTCAATGATTTTTACTATTATTAATAATAAACTTCAATTAAACACAAACCTTGGGGTGAACATGTTTTGCCTGCTTTTTTTCGATCTCTACTTAATATTATTTTAGGTATATCTTCTGCTTTTATTTTTCCATTTCCTGCATCTATAAGCGTTCCTATCATAATTCTTGCCATATTATATAAAAATCCATCAGCAGCTATATATACTTTGATATAGTGTTCGTTCTTAACTATATCAACTTTACTAATAGTTCTTGTAGTCGTTTTAACCGTACTTCCAATATTCCTAAAAGCCTCAAAATCATGAGTTCCTATAAAAAATTTTGCAGCATCCTTCATTATCTCTATATCTAAACTCTTTTTATAGTGATATGAAAAATTTCTACATATGGGCATTCTTACTTCTGTATTTAGTATTGTATAGCAATACATCTTCCCTTTTGAATCATATCTAGCATGAAAATCATCATCAACTTGTGAGGACTTAATTACAGATATATCTTCAGGTAACACATGATTTAATGCTTCTCTAAACTTTTCTACAGGAATATTACTATTAGTCTTAAAATTACACACGTATCCTTTAGCATGGACTTTACTATCAGTTCTGCTACAGCCAATGACTTCAACTTTTTCCCCAGTGATCTTAGAAATTGCATTTTCAACTGTTCCTTGAATGGTTTCTCCCTTAGGCTGTTTTTGCCAACCCACATAATTAGTTCCATCATATTCTAGTATTAACTTAATGTTTTTCATATATATATCCNNTACTACATCTAAAATCTCATATATATAACTATTATAGTTAATGCAGACATAACAATCATTCCTACATAATCTCTCGAAGTTACTTTCAGTATCTTCATTCTAGTTCGTCCTTCTCCACCTCTATAGCATCTAGCTTCCATTGCCATTGCTAATTCATCAGCCCTTCTAAATGAGCTAATAAATAGCGGTACAAGTAGTGGTATAAGGCTTTTAGCTCTATTCACTATACTTCCACTTTCAAAATCTGCACCCCTTGCCTTTTGAGCCTTCATTATTTTATCAGTCTCATCCATTAAAGTAGGTATAAATCGTAGTGCTATAGTCATCATCATGGCAAGTTCATGAGCTGGTACACCAATTTTCTTAAATGGTCCTAGTAATTTTTCTATTCCATCAGTAAGTTCTATTGGTGATGTAGTTAATGTTAATAGAGATGTTCCTATAATAAGAAAAGTAAGTCTTAATATCATGAATATAGCTGTTACTATACCTTCTTTATATATTTTAACAAATCCCCATTGCAATAATAATATGTTACCTCTAGTTAAGAACACATTAAATAGTGCTGTTATTATCATTAATATAAATATAGGCTTTAATCCCTTATATATATATCTAAATTGAATCTTAGACACAATTATAGCCATCATTGTAAATATAAAAATAACAATATATCCTGAGAACTCTTTTATTAAAAATAAGTCTATTATAAAGAGTAGGGAAAATAGTATTTTTACCCTAGCATCTAATTTATGGACAAATGACTCTCCAGGTATATATTGGCCTATGGTAATATCTTTAATCATATTTACTCCTCCACAACTTTATAAAAGAGCCTAGTTTTTTGCTAGTATCTTAAGTAACTCTTTTTTAGCTTGTTCTAATGTGAAAATATCATTAGGTAATTCAAATCCAACCCTTCTTAATTCTCGCATAAGATATGTTACCTGTGGAACTGCAAGACCTACATTTTCTAATATATCTACTTCTTTGAATATTTCTTGTGGCGTACCATCTAATACACATTTTCCTTCATCCATTACCAATATACGGTCTGCAACCTTTGCCACATCCTCCATGCTATGAGATACAAGAATTATAGTCATGTTATAGGATTTATGAAGCTTATATAGCTCTCCTAGAATTTCATCTCTCCCCTTAGGATCTAATCCAGCTGTTGGTTCATCTAATATTAAAACCCTTGGTTCCATAGCTACAACTCCAGCTATTGCTACTCTTCTTTTTTGTCCCCCACTTAGATCAAATGGAGATTTATTTCTGTAAGTTTCATAGTCTAAACCTACCATGTCCATGGCTCTTTTAGTTCTTGCTAAAGCTTCCTCATCATTAAGCCCTAAATTCTTAGGTCCAAACATTATGTCCTTTTCTATTGTTTCCTCAAAAAGTTGATACTCTGCATATTGAAATACTAATCCAACTTTTTTTCTTATGTCTGTAAGCTTAACTCCACTAGCAGTAATATCTACACCATCAACAAATATTTTTCCTTGGTTAGGTTTTAATAACCCGTTCATGTGTTGTATCAAAGTAGATTTACCTGAGCCTGTATGTCCAATGAGGGCTACAAATTCACCATCATTTATATTCACATTAACATTACTAAGGGCAACCTTTTCAAAGGGAGTTTTAGCCATATATATATGAGTTAAATTTTCTATTTTAATTGACATAATTCTCTCACCATCTCATCTATAGTTAATATATCCGATTTTATATTAACACCTGATTTATTTAATTCATAAGCCAATTCTGTCATTTGTGGTACATCCAAACCTAAGTTTTTCATAATTTCTACATTTTGAAATACTTCTCTTGGCTTTCCTTCTACTATAACTTTTCCTGAATCCATAACATATATCTTATCTGCTGCAACAGCTTCTTCCATAAAGTGTGTTATGTATACTATTGTAATCCCATTGTTTTTATTTAAATCCATTATCGTATTTATAACTTCTTTTCTTCCAGATGGATCAAGCATGGCTGTTGGCTCATCTAATACTATACATTCAGGCATCATAGCTAATATCCCAGCAATAGCTACACGTTGCTTTTGACCCCCAGATAAAAGATGTGGTCCATGTTTCTTATAATCATACATGTTTACTCTCTTAAGTGACTCATCTACTCTTCTTCTTATCTCCTTAGGTTCTACGCCTAAATTTTCTGGTCCAAAAGCTACATCCTCTTCTACTATGGTTGCAACAATTTGGTTATCAGGGTTTTGAAAAACCATACCCGCTTTGCTTCTTACATTCCATATGTTTTCTTCTTTGCTAGTATCATATCCAGACACACTAATTTTGCCCTCTGTTGGAATTAAGAGTGCATTTATATGTTTTGCAAAAGTAGATTTTCCTGATCCATTATGACCTAATACAACTACAAACTCACCCTTATTAATGGTAATATTAACACCATCTATAGCCAATTTTATATTACCTTCACTATCCGGAGGATAAGTATATCTCAAGTTTTCACTAATAACTTCTGGTACTTTTTCACTGGATGAATTTAAATTATCTATTTTATCAATTTCATTAAGCTTTTCAATTTGATTATCTCTAAAATTTATATTAGTTTCCATCAATTATCCCTCCATTAGAGAGTTACTATCTAATGCTCAATTTTATAACAAAACGGGGACTAAGTTAGCCTTACTTAATCCCCTTGAATTATTATACTAATTCTAATACAACAACCTCTGCTCCGTCGCCTCTTCTAGGTCCCATTTTCATTATTCTAGTGTATCCACCATTTCTCTCAGCGTACTTTGGAGCTACGTTATCAAATAAATTCTTAACAACATCCTCTTCTGTAACAAATGCAAGCACTTGTCTTCTAGCATGAAGATCTCCTCTTTTAGCTAAAGTTATCATTTTCTCAGCTAATCTTTTAGTTTCTTTTGCTCTAGCTTCAGTTGTTTCAATTCTACCGTGCTTTAAGAAACTAGTCGTAAGATTTCTAAGCATTGCCATTCTTTGATCAGTTGGACGTCCTAACTTACGTTGCTGTGCCATCTCTATACCTCCTTACTCCTCGCTAGGTTTGAATCCCAATCCTAAGCCTTCAAGTTTTTGCTCAACCTCTTCAAGAGATTTCTTTCCTAGGTTTCTTACCTTCATCATATCTTCAGAAGTTTTATTCGTTAATTCTTCTACCGTATTAATGCCGGCTCTCTTAAGACAATTATAAGAGCGAACGGATAACTCCAGTTCGTCGATATTCATTTCAAGAACTTTCTCTTTCTCATTATCTTCTTTTTCAACCATGATCTCTGCAGTCTTGGCATTTTCAGATAAATCGATAAATGAGTTCAGATGCTCGCTCAGAACCTTGGCAGCTAAGCTGACAGCTTCATCGGGAGCTAAAGTTCCATTGGTAAATACATCAAGTGTAAGCTTATCAAAGTCAGTAATCTGTCCAACACGGGTANNAAGCTTCTAACAGATAAATCTAGTTCTTCTATAGTCATTTCTAGAACTTTTTCTTTCTTATCTTCTTCTTTTTCTATCATTATTTCAACATTATCTGCATGATCAGTTAATGTCATAAATAGTTTAAAGTGTTCAATAAGAATTTTAGCTGATAAACCAATAGCTTCATCAGGTCTAATAGTTCCATTTGTCCAAATTTCTATAGTTAATTTATCATAATCTGTGATCTGTCCTACTCTTGTATTCTCAACTGTAAAGTTAACTCTTTTAACTGGAGTATATATTGAATCAACAGGTATAGTTGATATTGGCTTATCATCAGTTTTGTTCTTATTTTGAGAAACATAACCTCTACCACTATTAATATTTATCTCCATAAATAACTTTCCACCATCATCTAGGGTAGCAATATGAAGATCCTTATTAACTACTTCAACATCTCCGTCCACTTTAATATCTGCTCCTGTAACTTCACCAGGACCTTCAGCATCAATATATATTGTTCTTGGGCCCTCACCAGACATCTTAAGTGCTAATTCCTTTATATTTAGAATTAACTCAGAAACATCTTCTTTAACTCCATGTATAGTTGAAAATTCGTGTAAAACACCATCAATTTTAATCGAATTAGCAGCAACTCCAGGTAGTGAAGAAAGAAGAATTCTTCTTAATGCATTACCTAAAGTTATTCCATAACCTCTTTCTAATGGTTCAACAACAAATTTGCCATATGTACCATTTTCAGCGGTTTCAATACATTCTATTTTTGGCTTTTCAATTTCTAACATTTATAACCCTCCTTTTAAATTTAGTGGTTTTTTTATATCGAGGGCAACTGATTACATTATTGACTATTTACTGTATAACTCAACGATTAATGTTTCATTAACAGGAACGTCTATGTCTTCTCTTGCTGGTATTGAAGCAACCTTACCTTCAAATGATTCAATATTTCCTTCTAACCAAGTTGGTAGAGTTTTTGGATTTTCAGCAAACACTTTGAATTTTTCAGAAGATCTGCTTTTTTCTCTAACTGATATAACATCTCCAGCTTTAACAGCGTAAGATGCGATATCTACTTTTTTACCATTTACTAAGAAATGTCCGTGGTTTACTAATTGTCTAGCTTCAACTCTTGAGCTTCCGTATCCTAATCTATAAACAACGTTATCTAATCTTAATTCTAGGAATTTTAATAGGTTTTCACCTGTAATTCCTCTTTGCTTTTCAGCTTTCTCATAGTACTTTCTAAATTGTCCTTCTAGAACTCCATATATTCTCTTAGCTTTTTGCTTTTCTCTTAATTGAGTTCCATAGTTTGACATTTTCTTTCTGCTTTGACCGTGTTGACCTGGTGCATAACCTCTTCTAGTAAAAGCGCACTTCTCAGTGAAGCATCTGTCACCTTTAAGGTTAAGCTTAAGGCCCTCTCTTCTACAAAGTCTGCATGTAGCGCCTGTGTATCTTGCCATTCATTACACCTCCTGTTAATTAAACTCTTCTTCTTTTTGGTGGTCTACATCCATTGTGTGGAATTGGAGTTACATCTTTGATTAAAGTAACTTCTAATCCTGCAGCTTGAAGTGATCTTATAGCCGCTTCTCTACCTGCTCCTGGACCTTTAACATAAACTTCTATGCTTTTTAAACCATGTTCCATCGCTGCTTTAGCTGCTGTTTCAGCTGCCATTTGAGCTGCAAATGGAGTACTTTTTCTTGAACCTCTAAATCCTAATCCACCAGCACTTGCCCATGACAATGCGTTTCCAGCTGCATCAGTAAGTGTAACGATGGAATTATTGAAAGTAGATTTTATGTGTGCAGCACCGTGCTCAACATTTTTTCTTTCTTTTTTTCTTCTACTTCTAACTTTCTTTTGAGCCATTATATTCCCTCCTTACTATTTCTTCTTGCCTGCTATAGTCTTCTTAGGACCTTTTCTTGTTCTTGCATTAGTCTTAGTCTTTTGACCTCTAACTGTAAGACCTTTTCTATGTCTTATTCCTCTATAACATCCTATTTCTTTAAGTCTCTTTATATCTAAGGCAACTTTTCTTCTAAGATCACCTTCAACCATTAAGCTCTTATTTACATAATCTCTTAATGTATTTACTTCATCTTCAGTTAAATCCTTGATTCTAGTATCAGGATTCACTCCTGTAGCTTCAAGTATTTCATGAGATTTTGGTAGTCCTATACCAAATATATAAGTTAGACCTATCTCAACTCTTTTTTCTTTTGGTAGGTCAATACCTGCAATTCTTGCCATCTACAATCTACACCTCCTAAGTATCACTACTTATTTATTTTCATTAACCTTGTTTTTGTTTATGTTTAGGATTTTCACAGATAACCATTACTCTTCCTTTTCTTTTTATGACTTTACATTTTTCACATATAGGTTTAACTGATGGTCTTACCTTCATAGCTAACCCTCCTTATTACTTATCTCTCCAAGTTATTCTCCCACGAGTCAAATCANNTTAAAATTCTTATAAAGTTCATTCTTAACTTTCCAGAAATATGAGCAAGTATCTTGTGCCCACTCTCTAATTCAACTTGGAAAGTTGCATTAGGTAGAGTTTCTAAAACAACACCTTGCATTTCAATTATATCATCTTTTGACATAAGGGTAATCAAACCTCCTCTATTATATCCTCAACCTGCAAAAATTTTCTTATTTTAGAATTACTGATCTTTCCATCAGATAAGATAGCACTTCTAATATCTTCAGCCAAAACATTTGTAAAAGATAAATGTTTAATTTTCTTTTTCTTTGGCCTATCAATTTTTCTAAGGTCTCCATCTGAAATATAGACATACTCATCGTCTATTATACCAATAATGATAAAGTATTTTCCTTTATCTCTTCCTGATTTTGAATGTACTACCTTACCTAAAAGGCTGTCATCATCCACATTAGTCACCTCATTAGCTCAAAGTTAGTATTTCTACACCTTCATTAGTTATTGCTATAGTATTTTCATAATGGGCAGATAACTTTCCATCACTAGTCACTACAGTCCAACCATCTGGCTTAATTTTAACTTTGTAATTTCCCATGTTTATCATAGGTTCAATTGCAAGTACTACACCGTGTACTAACTTAGGACCTTTACCAGCAGTGCCGTAATTAGGAACTTGTGGGTCTTCATGCATAGAAGTTCCTATGCCGTGTCCAACAAAATCCCTAACCACAGAATATCCAAAACTCTCAGCATACTTTTGAATTGCTGCTGAAATATCGGTAAGTCTGTTCCCCACTACTGCTTTTTCAATGCCCTTAAAGAAAGATTCTTTAGTGACATCTATTAGATGTTGTGCTTCCTTAGAAATATTTCCTACTGGAAAAGTTCGTGCAGCATCACCATGATAGCCATTAAGTATCGCTCCACAATCAACACTGATTATATCTCCTTCAACTAATACGGTGTCATTCGGGATACCATGTATTACTACATCATTTACTGATGCACATATTGATCCTGGAAATCCTCCATATCCTTTAAAAGAAGGTATAGCTCCTTGTGCTAATATAAATTCTTCAGCAAGTTTATCAATTTCTGCAGTGGTTATTCCTGGTTTTATTACCTTTTGAATCATTGCTAGGGTATCGGCAACAACCTTACCAGCACTCCTCATATATTCTAGTTCTGTATCACTCTTAATATTCATCACTATTTATCGCTCCTAAGATACCACAGATATTCTTAAAAACATCATTAATAGCTTGCGTTCCATCAACCTCTGCTAATAGATTTTTTTCTCTATAGTATTCTATTAACGGTTGTGTTTGTGCATCATATATTTCAAGTCTTTCACTTACTGTCGCTTCATTATCATCTGCTCTTTGTATTACAACGCTACCGCAAACGTCGCATTTTCCATCGTTTNNGTAGGATTATATTTTACGTGATAACTAGCTCCACAAGTAGTACATACACGTCTTCCTGTCATTCTATCTATAATAAAACCCTTAGGAACTTCAATCAATAAGGCAGTGTCTAGTTTTAAACTCATTTCTTTAAGTAAAACTTCTAAAGCCTCTGCTTGATTTACAGTCCTTGGATAACCATCTAGTAAAAATCCATTTTTGCAGTCATCCTGCTTTAATCTATCTTTAATTAAATCGATAGTTAATTCATCTGGTACTAGATGACCTTTATCTATATATTTTTTAGCTTCAATCCCTAAAGGCGTTGCTTGAGAGATATTATATCTAAAAATATCTCCAGTAGATATGTGTGGTATAGAGTATTTATTACAGATTGACTTTGCCTGAGTTCCTTTTCCGGCTCCAGGAGGACCTAATAAAATAACTCTCACTAGTATCAACTCCAAATTAAAATTTTTATTTAAGGAACCCTTCATAATGTCTCATTACTAGCTGAGATTCTAATTGTTTCATAGTATCTAAAGATACACCAACTAAAATTAGTAAACTAGTTCCACCAAATGAAACTCCCTTAAAATTACTGAATATAGCTGCTAATATAGGTACTATAGCTATAATTCCAGCAAATGTTCCACCTAAAAGGGATATTCTTGTCAAAATCTTCTCTAAGTAAATTTCAGTTTTTTCACCTGGTCTTATACCTGGAATAAATCCTGATGATTTATTCATATTCTCTGCCATCTCATCTGGTTTGAAAGTAATTATAGTATAGAACCAAGCAAAGAATAGTACTAATAAAAAGTATGCTACTACATATTTCATAGTATCTTGCTGAAATATACTCCAAGAACTCTTATTAACAAATACCGCAAAGGAAGATTCAGGCCATATTTGTGCTATAACCGCTGGAAATTGCATTACTGACATACCAAAGATTATCGCCATAACTCCAGAAGAATTTAATCCTATTGGAATATGTGATGATTGCCCTTTTATAACTTTTCTTCCTATTGCTTTACCGGCATATTGCACTGGAATTCTTCGTTCTGCTAAATTTATAACAATTACTGTAATTAATAAAGCTAAAGCTACTGCTACGAATATTACAACCTCTACCGGACTAACTTCTCCTGTTTTAAGAAGCCCTGCTATTTGATAAGCTGTTTGTGGTAGTGAAGATATTATATTTACAAATATAATAACAGAAACACCACTTCCAATTCCATGTACTGAAATTTGTTCACCTATCCATACTAACAAGGCTGTACCTGTTGTCATTGTTAGTATTATTAGTAAAAGGCCCATTGAACCTTCTATCAATATAGCTCCTGAGCTTTTAATTAAGGCATATGCTGCATATGCTTGAATAACAGCAAATACTAGAGCTGCATATTTAGTATAGTTCTGTATTTTTTTTCTACCTTCTTGACCTTCTTTAGAAAGTTGTTCTAAATAAGGAATTGCAATTGTAAGTAATTGAATTATAATCGATGCATTGATGTACGGAGTAACACCTAAAGCAAATATACTAAACTTACTAAAAGCTCCTCCTGCAATCATGTCATAGAAACTTAGAAGGGAACCAGAATTACTACTAACTAAAGTTGCAATCTTACTAGCATCCACTCCTGGTACTGGGATAAACACACCCATTCTAAAAATTACCACTATCATTAATGTAAATAGTATTCTTTTTCTTAGCTCAGGAACTCTCCAAGCGTTTCGTAGGGTTGATAACATCTATATCACCTCAACTTTTCCTCCTGCCGCTTCAATCTTCTCTGCTGCAGCTTTGGAAATCTTATTAGCTTTAACAGTTAATTTCTTTTCAATGTTACCATTTCCAAGAATCTTTATCCCATCGTTTACTCTCTTAGCCATTCCAGATTCACGAAGTAACTCTGGAGTAACTACAGTTCCATCCTCAAATATGTTTAGTCTATCTACGTTTATACAAGTATATTCTTTAGCAAATATATTTGTAAATCCTCTCTTAGGTAGTCTTCTATATAAAGGCATTTGACCTCCCTCAAATCCTGGTCTTACACCGCCACCAGATCTTGAGTTTTGTCCTTTTTGACCTTTTCCAGCAGTTTTACCCCAACCTGAACCAGTACCTCTACCGATTCTCTTAGGAGATTTTTTTGCACCTTCTGCAGGTCTTAACTCATGAAGTCTCATATTTACACCTCCTTAGTTTAAGCTTCTTCTACTTTTAGTAGGTAACTTACTTTATTAATCATACCTCTGATCTGAGGAGTCTCCTCGTGCTCAACAGTTTTACCTATTTTTCTTAATCCAAGAGCCTCTACAGTAGCAATATGATCTTTCTTTCTACCAATTAAACTCTTTACTAATGTTAATTTAACTTTAGCCAAGCTTTTCCCCTCCTATCCTAGAATTTCTTCAACAGTTTTGCCTCTAAGTTTTGCAACTTGCTCTGCTGTTCTTAATTTTGATAATCCATCTATAGTTGCGCTAACCATATTTCTTGGGTTATTTGAACCTAATGATTTAGCTCTAACGTCTTTTAATCCTGCAAGCTCAAGTACTGCTCTTGCTGGACCTCCAGCGATAACACCTGTTCCTTCTGAAGCTGGCATTATGTGAACTGTACCAGTTCCAAATTTACCATCTATAGTATGAGGAACTGTAGTTCCATCTAATTCAACTTTAACGATGTTCTTTTTAGCATCTTCGATACCTTTTCTAATTGCTTCTGGTATTTCGATAGATTTTCCCATTCCAACACCAACGTGTCCGTTCTCATCACCAACAACTACTAGTGCGCTGAATCTGAAGTTTCTACCACCTTTAACAACCTTAGCAACTCTGTTTATGTGTACAACTTTCTCTTTAAGATCAAGTGTGCTAGGATCTATTTTCATGTGTGTACCTCCTTTTTTTAGAATTTAAGTCCTGCTTCTCTTGCACCTTCTGCAAGCATTTGTACTCTTCCGTGGTATACATATCCACCTCTATCGAATACAACTTCAGTAATTCCTGCTTCTATTGCTTTTTTAGCTACTACTTCACCAACTAGTTTAGCAGCTTCCTTATTGCTACCAACTTTTAGAGAAAAGTCTTTATCTAAACTAGATGCAGCAACTAATGTTCTTCCAGCAACATCATCTATAATTTGAGCGTATATGTTCTTTTCACTTCTGAACACTGCAAGTCTTGGTCTTTCAGCTGTTCCATGAATCTTCTTACGTACTCTTAAATGACGTCTTTCTCTTGATAGCTTTCTATCAGCTTTATTGAACATGAAATTCTCTCCTTTCTAATAGCTATTATTTACCAGTCTTACCTTCCTTACGTCTGATAACTTCATCAGAGTACTTAATACCCTTTCCTTTGTAAGGCTCAGGTTTTCTCCAAGTTCTTATATCAGCTGCAACTTTACCAACTAATTCCTTGTCGATTCCTTTTACTACTATAGTATTAGCATCTGTTAATTCAAATGTAATTCCATCTACAGCAGCTATTTCAACTGGGTGTGAGAATCCTAGGTTTAAAGTTAATCCCTTACCTTTTGCTGTTGCTCTATATCCAACACCAACTAATTGTAATGTCTTCGCGAAACCATTAGTTACTCCAATTACCATATTATTTAATAATGCTCTAGTTAATCCGTGTAGAGCTCTATGTTCTTTTATATCGCTTGGTCTTGTAACGACCACTTGATTATCCTCTATAGCTATGTTTATATTCTTCACCATTGTTCTAGTTAATTCCCCTTTAGGTCCTTTAACTGTAACAACGTTGTCTGGCGTTACTGTAACAGATACACCAGCTGGTATAGCTATTGGAAGTCTTCCTACTCTTGACATAATCGCACCTCCTTGTTCCTAAACTACCAGATGTAGCAGATAACTTCTCCGCCTAATCCTAATTTTCTAGCTTCTCTATCAGAAACTAATCCTTTAGAAGTTGATATTATTGCAACTCCTAATCCATTTAAAACTTTAGGGATATCATCCTTACCACTATAAACTCTTAGTCCTGGCTTAGATATTCTCTTAAGTCCTGTTATAACTCTCTCTTTATTTTGGCCATATTTCATGCTAAGTCTTAACATTGAAACAGTTCCATCTTGATATTCTTCTATATTTTTAATATATCCTTCTTGAAGCATAATATTTGCTATGCCTTTCTTTATTGTTGAAGAAGGAACTTCTACTATTTCATGTCTAACAATATTTGCATTTCTTACACGTGTTAGCAAATCTGCTATCGGATCAGTCATATTCATTAATTGTGCCTCCTTTCGCTATGATCTGTATATTACCAGCTTGCCTTTTTGCATCCAGGAATTTGTCCTTTATAAGCAAGTTCTCTGAAACATATACGGCAAATACCAAATTTCTTTAAGACAGAATGTGGTCTTCCACATAATCTGCATCTAGAGTATTCTCTAGTTGAATATTTCGGTTCTTTTTTCCACTTTTCTATTAAAGCTTTACGTGCCAAGTCATTCCCTCCTTTTATTGAGCAAATGGCATTCCAAGGAATCTTAATAATTCTCTTGCTTCCTCGTCTGTCTTTGCAGTAGTTACAAATATTATATCCATTCCTCTTACTTTATCAATTTTATCATATTCTATTTCAGGGAATATTAATTGTTCTTTTATTCCTAAAGCATAATTTCCTCTTCCATCAAAAGACTTAGTAGGAACGCCTCTGAAGTCTCTAACTCTTGGTAATGCTATATTCATTAATTTGTCCGCAAATTGGAACATCTTATCTTTTCTTAATGTAACTTTACATCCAATTGCCATGTTATCTCTTATTTTAAAGTTGGCAACTGATTTCTTTGCTCTAGTTAATACAGCTTTTTGTCCAGTGATTAATTGCATATCACTTACAGCAGCATCTAAAACTTTAGAGTTATCTTTAGCTTCGCCAACTCCCATATTTATAACTATTTTTTCAAGTCTAGGTACTTGCATTATATTTTTGTATCCGAACTTATCCATCATAGCTGGTATTACTTCACTATTGTATTTCTCTTGTAGTCTTGTAACCATTTGTTAAACCTCCTTTCGCGAATTAAAATGTTTCTCCGCACTTTTTGCAAACTCTAACTTTTGTACCATCATCAAGTACTTTATTGCTTATTCTAGTTACGCTCTTACATTTATCGCAATATAGCATAACTTTTGAACTGTTAATAGCTGCTTCAAAGTTAACTATTCCACCTTGCATATTTTGTCTGTTTGGTTTTTGATGTTTAGTTACTACGTTAACGCCAGCAACTACAACTTTTCCAGTCTTAGGATAAACAGCTAAAACTTCTCCAGTTTTACCTTTATCTTTTCCAGAGATAACCATAACAGTGTCTTTCTTTCTAACATGAACTTTCATCTTTGCTACCCCCTATCCTATAGTACTTCAGGTGCTAGTGACAATATTTTATTATATTCTTTATCTCTTAGCTCCCTAGCAACAGGTCCGAAGATACGAGTTCCTTTTGGATTCTTATCGTCTTTTATAATAACAGCTGCGTTCTCATCAAATCTGATATAAGTCCCGTCTGCTCTTCTCAAACCTTTAACTGATCTAACAATAACTGCTTTTACTACGTCACCTTTTTTAACAACTCCACCTGGTGTTGCACTTTTAACGCTAGCAACAATTACGTCTCCGATGTTTCCCCATTTTCTTTTGGAACCACCGAGTACTCTAATACACATTATTTCTTTAGCACCAGAGTTATCCGCTACTTTTAATAATGTTTGTTGTTGTATCATGTAAATACCCTCCCTTCAGTTAACTATTTAGCTCTTTCCATGATTTCAACAAGTCTCCATCTCTTATCCTTAGATAATGGTCTTGTTTCCATTATTAATACTCTATCGTTAACTTTTGCTTCATTATTTTCATCATGAGCCTTAAATTTAGTTGTTCTATTAACTGTTTTTCCATATAATGGATGTCTAACTTTAGTTTCAACAGCAACAACAATTGTCTTATCCATTTTGTCAGAAACTACTCTTCCGATTCTACTTTTTCTATTTCCTCTTTCCACAAGATGAACCTCCTTTCAGTATTACTGCTCACAAGCCCTTAATTCTTCTTCTCTAAGGATGGTTTTAATTTGGGCTATAGACTTCTTAACCTGTTTAATTCTCATTGGGTTTTCTAACTGTCCTGTAGCTAACTGAAATCTAAGGTTAAATAATTCTGATTTAAGATCAGATAATTTTACATTTAAATCTTGAGGAGTACTTTGTCTCAACTCTTTCAATTCATTAGCCTTCATTGATTTCACCACCCATTTCCTCAAAATCTCTTCTAGTAACAAATTTGGTTGTTACTGGTAATTTGTGAGACGCAAGTCTCATAGCTTCTCTAGCAGCTTCTTCAGATACTCCAGATATTTCAAATAATACTCTACCTGGTTTAATTACTGCTACCCAGTACTCTGGTGAACCTTTACCAGATCCCATACGTGTTTCAGCTGGTTTTTCAGTTACTGGCTTATCAGGGAAGATTTTTATCCAAACCTTTCCTCCTCTTTTAACGTATCTATTTATAGCTATTCTGGCAGATTCGATTTGGTTGCTTGTAATCCAACCGCACTCTGTTGCTTGTAAAGCATAATCTCCATAAGCGATGAAGTTACCTCTTGTAGCTTTACCTCTCATTCTACCACGTTGTACCTTACGATGTTTAACTCTTTTAGGCATTAACATGTCAAATTCCTCCTTCCTTACACGTTATTATGAGTTACTTTCTTCCTTCTGAACTTTCTTAGTTGGAAGAACCTCACCTTTATACACCCAAACTTTTACACCAATTTTACCATAGATTGTATTAGCTTCTGTAAATCCATAGTCAATATCAGCTCTTAAAGTTTGTAGTGGGATTGTTCCCTCATGATACTGCTCTGTTCTTGCGATTTCAGCTCCGCCTAATCTTCCTGAACATGCAGTCTTAACTCCTTTAACACCTGTTCTCATAGCTCTTTGAATCGTTTGTTTCATAGCTCTTCTGAAAGATATTCTCTTTTCTAATTGAGCTGCTATGTTTTCAGCCATTAATTGTGCATTGTTTTCTGGTGTTTTAACTTCTACTATGTTAATTAAAACAAATTTATCTTTAACAACTTCTTTTAATGCAACTTTAAGTTCTTCTATACTTTGACCGCCTTTTCCTATAACCATTCCAGGTTTTGCGGTATGTATATTTATTTTAACTCTTTTAGCTGCTCTTTCTATCTCAATTTTAGATATTCCAGCAGTGAATAATCTTTTCTTTATATATTCTCTGATAGCATTATCTTCAACTAAGTTATCTGCAAAATTTTTCTTGTCTGCATACCATTTAGCGTCCCAATCCTTGATAACACCAACTCTTAGGCCGTGTGGATGTACTTTTTGACCCACTCTATATCCCTCCTTCTTATGCTCTTTCTTTAACTACTATAGTTATATGGCTAGTTCTTTTTAAAATTCTGAATGCTCTACCTTGAGCGTGTGGTCTAAATCTCTTTAATGTTGGACCTGCACCTGTATGAGCCTCTGCAACATATAATCTATTTCTGTCTAAATTAAAATTGTTTTCTGCATTCGCAACAGCTGATTTCAATAATTTATTAATAACAACAGCTGCATCTTTTGGAGTATATTGTAATATAGCGAAAGCTTCATTTACATTCTTATCTCTTATAAGGTCAAGAACAATCCCAACTTTCATAGGAGACATTCTTACATATTTAGCTATAGCTTTAGCTTCCATTGGTAATTTCCTCCTTCCCGTACTATCTCATTCTACTTGATTTTTCCTTCGCGATATGACCTTTAAAAGTTCTAGTCAAAGCGAACTCTCCAAGTTTATGTCCTACCATATCTTCTTGAACATATACTGGAACGTGTTTTCTTCCATCATGTACAGCAATTGTGTGTCCTATCATTTGAGGAAAAATTGTAGAGCTTCTTGACCAAGTCTTTATAACTTTCTTTTCGCCAGCTTTGTTCATTTCTTCTATTTTATTTAGAAGAGACTCTTTTACAAAAGGTCCTTTTTTAATTGATCTACTCACTATTAGTGGCCTCCCTTCATGTAAAGTAGTTATAATCAGAAGAGAATTTATTTCTCTTCTAACTATTTACTATTTCTTTTCTTAACAATAAATTTGTCAGAGTATTTCTTAGTTTTTCTAGTTTTGTATCCAAGAGCTGGTTTACCCCATGGAGTACGTGGACTAGCATGACCTACTGGAGATTTACCTTCTCCACCTCCGTGTGGGTGATCATTAGGGTTCATTACAGATCCTCTTACTGTTGGTCTGATACCCATATGTCTCTTTCTTCCTGCTTTACCTATATTAACAATTTCGTGAGTTAAGTTTGAAACTGTTCCTATTGTAGCTCTGCAGTTTACTCTTACATATCTAACTTCTCCGCTTGGTAGTCTTACTTGAGCATAAGCTCCTTCTTTAGCCATTAATTGAGCTGAAGAACCTGCTGATCTAACAAGTTGAGCACCTTTTCCTACTTGTAATTCAATATTATGAATTATTGTACCTACTGGTATGTTAGTTATTGGAAGTGTATTTCCAACTTTAATGTCTGCATCTGATCCAGATACTACAACATCTCCAACTTTTAATCCAACTGGAGCTATTATGTATCTCTTTTCACCATCTGCATATACAACTAATGCGATGTAAGCTGATCTATTTGGATCGTACTCGATAGTTGCAACTTTAGCTGGTATACCATCTTTAGTTCTTTTAAAATCTATTAATCTATATTTTTGTTTCGCTCCACCACCGTGGTGACGAACAGTAATTTTACCTTGAGCATTTCTACCACCAGTTTTTTTCTTACTTACAAGAAGTGACTTTTCAGGTACATCTGTTGTTATTTCCTCAAATGAAGCCATAGTCATATTTCTTCTTGAAGGTGTGGTAGGGTTAAATTTTTTAACTGCCATTAGGTTTCCCTCCCTTTTCGCTTATCTGGCTCTAGCCAATAAATGCGTTATATTATTGCATTCCTTCAAAGAATTCAATTGTTTTGCTGTCAGCTGCTAATTTAATAACTGCTTTTTTGAAATCAGCTCTTTTTCCAATGTGAACTCCAACTCTTTTAGTTTTACCTAAATTTCTTAGAGTTTTAACATCTTCAACTTTTACTCCGAAAACTTCTTCAACAGCTTTTTTTATTTGAACTTTGTTTGCGTGTATGTCAACGATGAAAGTGTATTTTCTTTCTGCCATAGCAGCCATACTTTTTTCAGTTATAACAGGTTTTCTTATTATATCATAACTAGTCATTTTCATTATGCATACACCTCCTCAATTTTTGATACAGCATCTCTAGTAATCATTAAGTTTTCATACTTTAATATGTCGTAAACATTTATGTTGTTTACAGGCACTACAGCTACTCCTGGAATGTTTCTTGCTGATTTATAAACATTCTCATTAGACTCAGCTACAACTATTAATGTTTTTTTAGTTTCAAAAGCATTAAGAACTTTTACCATATCTTTAGTTTTTGGTGCATCGAAAGCTAAGCTTTCCAATACTATCATTTCATTATCTTGTACTTTTGAAGTTAAAGCTGATTTCATAGCTACTCTTCTCATACTCTTTGGAACTGAAACTCTGTAATCACGTGGTTTTGGTGCAAATACGATACCCCCGTGAATCCATTGTGGAGCTCTTATAGAACCTTGTCTTGCTCTTCCTGTTCCTTTTTGTCTCCAAGGCTTAATTCCTCCGCCTCTTACTTCAGCTCTTGTCTTAGCACTTTGAGTTCCTTGTCTTTTATTAGCTAATTGAGCTAACACAACTTGGTGCATTGCTTCAACACTAACTTCTACTCCGAAAATGCTATCATTTAATTGAATTTCTCCAACTTCTTTTTTCTCAGTGTTATACACTTTTACTGTAGGCATTCTGCATCCTCCTTTCCTTATGCTTTAACAGCGTTTCTTATTACTACTAAACCTTTGTTTGGTCCTGGTATTCCGCCTTTTATAAGAATAATATTCTTTTCAGGTATTACTCTTACTACTTCTAGATTTAATACTGTAGTATTAACATTTCCCATATGACCAGGCATTTTTTTATTTTTAAATGTTCTTGATGGATCTGATGATGCTCCCATTGAACCTACTGCTCTATGGAATTTAGAACCGTGGCTCATTGGTCCTCTGTGGAAGTTCCATCTTTTGATTACGCCAGCGAAACCTTTTCCTTTAGATATTCCAGATACGTCAATTTTATCTCCTGCTGCGAAGATTTCTGCTTTTATTTCAGAACCTACTTCGTAAACACTTGTATCCTCTAATCTAAATTCTTTTATGTGTCTTCTTACAACAACACCTGCTTTTGCGAATTCACCTTTCTTAGGCTTATTCACTAACTTTTCTCTTATATCTCCAAATCCAACTTTTATGGCTTCATATCCATCATTTTCTACTGTTTTCTTTTGGATTACTACACATGGACCAGCTTCTACAACTGTTACAGGTACTACTCTTCTATTTTCATCAAATATTTGAGTCATTCCTAATTTTTTACCCATTATAGCTTTTTTCATTTAAATACACCTCCTACTTATTAGCGGACCACATAGTGATCATAATAGTTAGTAATAGTTTTTCTATTACCCGTACATCATAGTTCAATTTCATGTACTATGTACGATTATAATTTTATTTCGATATCTACACCTGCTGGTAAGTCTAATCTCATTAATGCATCAACAGTTTTTGGTGATGGACTTAATATATCGATTAGTCTTTTATGAGTTCTGATTTCGAACTGCTCTCTTGAATCTTTGTATTTGTGTGGAGCTCTTAGAACAGTTATTACATCTTTCTCAGTTGGTAGTGGTACTGGACCAGCTACTTTAGCCCCTGTGTTTTTAGCAGTCTCAACAATCTTCTCTGCTGATTGATCTAGTATTGTGTGATCAAACGCTTTTAATCTGATTCTGATTTTTTGTTTTGACATTTCATTCCCTCCTTTTCATCGCACGCTATTACTTCTTACGCGCAACAGCGGAAGTTCTGTAAACTGCTCCTGGCGTTTCTTGTTTTAAGAAACACAGCAACACCACAGACCCCGTCGCCCAATTCGTGATTGAGCATGCTCGGTTAAGAATTCCCCCGGAAGCCCGGCAACCTCTTACCTCATCGCTGTTACCATATTGCAACTTCTATAGTATACATTATTTTGTTAGCTTTGACAAGAGTTTTTATTCATTTTTTACTCTTGTAAATTTTTAATATCTTTAATTTTCTTTAATAAAAATATTATACATTTAATATGTAGCCTTACTAACTATTTGTTTATATAATTGCCTAAAATTCAGAATATATAAAGCTATTAGTAAACTTTTTTTATTTTTAATTAAATATACTATAGAAGTTATGTTTATGTATAGTACATCATATAACATTTAAATTCAATAAGTAAAATAATGAAAAATCTATTATTATAGATTTTTATCATACAATATATATAATTTATATTTCATTATTGTATATATTGTAGGAAAAGTTATTTAGACATAAAAAAGAGAGATAGGCGTCCCCATCTCTCTTTTTACCTAGGTTTTATTGTGCACATTTCCTTTTCAGGATAATAAATAATTTATTATTTTAAATCTTAATTATTC
>NZ_DHYX01000014.1:0-2318 GCF_002414285.1 Clostridium sp. UBA5119
CTCCCATCTGATATTTGTATCTTTTCTAGACAATAAAAATATAGAACGCTCTCTACTTTGAGGGACTTTATAAAAACATGCATTTACAACACTATCTTTATTAATATAATAATCTTCACTTAACTCTTTTCTAATATAATCAGGAATTAATATTCTTTCTCCATTATAATCAATTTTGGTTTTTAATTGTCTTGGAACATTTTCTAACAAAATAAATTTTGGTTTTACCTCTTTAATCACTTCTATTGCATATGATACTAATTGATTTCTTAAATCATGTGGGTCTTGCTTACCATGTTTACTCATTCCTTGGCAAGGTGGCGTTGCTATAATAAAATCAATATTATTTTGTTTTGCCTTTGTAATTATTTGACTTCTTATTTCATAATTTTTTATATCTCCAATTATTACTTCGCAATTAGGATATAAGTGCTTATAAAACTTTGCCCTTTCAGTTTCTATTTCATTAGCAATGCAAATATCTACTCCTATCTCCTCTAAATATGCTT
Source organism: Clostridium sp. UBA5119 (assembly GCF_002414285.1). Taxonomy (NCBI): domain Bacteria; kingdom Bacillati; phylum Bacillota; class Clostridia; order Eubacteriales; family Clostridiaceae; genus Clostridium; species Clostridium sp. UBA5119. The sequence goes on from NZ_DHYX01000014.1 coordinate 510, forward strand.
CAGCAACTCCAACATTTGAAAACAGCGATAGCCCTTTTAATCTTACTCCACTCATTTTATTCTCCTAGTCATTTAATTCTTTAAGTAGTTCAATAAATATTTTTTTTACTAATAATGGTGGTATTCCTTCTCCAATACTATGTCTTATCAAGCTTTCATCAGCCCATTCTGGTATATTCCAATCTATCGGTAAAGACATCACTATCATTAATTCCAATATTGTCAAAACTCTTGGATTTGAATAAATTTTATGTCCATTTTTATCCTCTTCAATATATTCTCCTGGATGTACATTATCGTATGAACATATTGCTCCATTATATGTTGTTATTGTATATGCTGGCTTATCCCACCATTGTCTTCTATAGGTATTATCATGTCCTGATATACGTTCACCATTTGCTTTTTTAGGATAATATATATCATTTTCAAATGCAGATTTTCCTTCACTTGTATGTCTCATAATAATAACATGTCTTTCTTTATGAATAGGCGGTCTATGCCATTTTGATATACTTTCTCCTATATCTTTCTTTTTATAAAAATCTGGGAATATGTCTAATAATTTTTTTTCATCTTTCTTATATTCCTGTATCATTGGGTCTATGTCTGGTAAATACCCTATTGCATCTCTTAATGTAACAATTTCATCCTCTTTTTTCGGAAAATTCCATTTTATACTTGTATCCTTTCTTACCATTAAAAATATGGAACGTTCCCTACTTTGTGGAATTTTATGTTCAATGCATCTAACTACTCTATCATTTATATTGTAAAGACCATCTAATTCTTCCTTTATATATTCAGGTATTAAAATTTCTTTATCGTTATATCTTATCTTAGTTTTTAATTGTTGAGGTACATTCTCTACTAAAACAAACTTAGGTTTTAAGTCCTTTATAGCATTTATTGCATAGGTAACGAGTTTATTCCGTTTATCTTTAGGGTCTTGTTTACCTGCTGTACTCATTCCTTGGCAAGGTGGTGTTGCTATAATAAAATTAACCCCGGCTTCTTTAGATTTATTTATAATTTCTTTATATATATTTTCATCTGTAATATCTCCTACTATCATTTCTGTATTTGGATATACATGTTTATAAAATTTCGCTCTTTTTTCTACTAATTCATTTGCAATTGCTACTTCAATTTGTAATTCATCTAAATATGCTTCTGCAACTCCTATATTAGAAAATAATGATAACCCTATCAACTTTTCCATTTTTATCCCTCTTCTTTTAATAATTTTTTAAATTAACCTTATTCTTAGATATTATATCATAATGTATCACTGATTATAATCGTAAATATTTTCATAATATATACAATTAAATTAAAAACTATACTTAAAATATTATATCATTTTTAAGTATAGTTTCTCCAACTTCAGTAAAAACATCCGCTACTTATGGTACGACTCGTTATTATTAATTCTAAAAAACAAATAACCCTCGACAACACATTTCTGTATTGTCGAAGGTTTCATGGTGGAGGCGAGGGGACATATCCTTCCTACATCTCTGCAGGTATTGACTATATCTCTGTCCTATATTCTCATTATTAAATTTTAATACTGTATAGGACACTTGGCGTATTATAGAAGCATAGTTTAGTTTAATATCTTCTATCCTAGTATTCCATAGATTGATCCTTAGGAACCTATAAGTCGATACACGGCTGTTGAATTTCTTCACATACCACTCGGTATTGCCGTCAGCATCATCTGTTACGGTTTCACCGATAAAGCCAAGTTTTCACTTAGAAATTACTCTCTAAGGCGACTCTTTTGAATCGAACCCCTGTCCGAAA
>NZ_DHYX01000014.1:2584-2823 GCF_002414285.1 Clostridium sp. UBA5119
TACCCCCGTCGAAACCAGTACGCCCCCATGTTAGGTAGTGGTAATTATTAGTGATTACCACGTATATTCATTATAAACAATATCAATCCTTATAGCAAGTAAAGTTTTGTAAAAAATTTTATAGTGTTTATGGACATATTTCCTTTAGATTCTACATATGGTATTTGACAAATCTATATAAGGCACTATCAAATAAATAATAGATCAGTTTTCTCGCCTATTTGCCACGAATACTGCGT
>NZ_DHYX01000026.1:0-3944 GCF_002414285.1 Clostridium sp. UBA5119
ATATGAATAAAAAGCAAGCAGCTTCATATTTAGGAGTAAGTTTTAATACTTTAAAAAAGTTTATCGAAGAAGGTTTACCTGTAATTGTTGTAAGTGGTATTCAAATGATTAGAAGACAAGATATAGATAATTTTTTAGAATCAAAAATAAAATAGCTGGCTGGCAGTAAGACTATAATTTTTAAAAAAGAGTTGATTAAAATAAAAAAAATCGAAATATTAAGAAGTTGTATTAATCTTATCTCAGGAAATGATAATTATATATTGGTAAACAAATTCTATCTTGAATTCATGAGAGATTTACAAGGTGCTGTTTTTTTATCTCAACTAACGTTTTGGGCTGATAAAGGTAAGAATAGAGAGGGTTGGATATATAAGACTCAAGAACAATGGTTTAATGAGACAGGCATAAAAAAATTTAAAATAGCTCAAATAACAAAGGAATTAGAGAGTAGAGGAATTATAGAAACAAAAGTAATGAAAGTAAGTGGTAACCCTATCAAGCATTATCGTCTATTGTATGATAATTATTTAAAAGAAGTAGAAGTAGTACTAGAAAATAAACAAATGAATATTGATATTCTAAAAACAGAAAAACGAAAATCTGAAAACAGAAAAAGGATTAGTGAAAATCAAAAAAAGGAATTTGTAAAAAAAGAAAAAGGTAAGTCTAAAAACGGTATTTCTTCTATTACAGAAGATACATTAACAGAGAAAACAACTACAGAGAAAACTACAGAGAAAACTACAGAAATAGCAACGAATCGCTATATTAATACAATTAGTTTAGTAGCAATTAGTTATATAAACAAATTAACAGATCGCTCATATAAATTTAATAATCAATCTTATATAAAATTAATAAGTGATTTAATAAATGAAAATTATAACATAATTGATTTGATTGAAGTAGTTGAAAAAAAATATTATCAATGGAGGAATGATAGAAAGTTCAATAAACTAATAAGGCCTGAAACACTTTTTAAATATGAGAACTTCAAAAAATATGTTGGAGAAGACTTTGCAAATAATATCGAAGTCACACCAAAATTTATTTTAATTGAAAATAAAAAGAATCTTTGTGAGTCAATTTTAAATTTTATTACTAAGTTAGAAAAAGAAATTGAATCAAAAGAAGACTACGAATTCGATCGGCTAAAATCAGAAATTCATAGTCTATGTGCTGAGTTATGAAATAACTCTATCTAGAATATTAACATAATAAATAATGAATTTGAAATTTGTTCTTAAATCAATAATACTATATTGTTTTATTGATTTTTCTTAGAACATGAGCATAAGAGAAAGTGATATCACGTCGCCCTGTGGGACGAATTTCGGCAGAGCCGAACGTGATTAAATCGGCAGTGCCGATTACTTTCTATATATGTGAAATCCACGTATATGGTGATATCACAATTTTAACAAATCATTTATATTTCACATATACATTTTATTACAACACGTATATATCACATATACATACCATGTATATTAAATATATGTGATATATACATTGAGTAATAATTATTGAAAAACATGGTATATGTGAAATCCACGTATAGAATGAATTTTTAAATAATTGAATATATGTGACAACCACATATATAAAACTTTTAATCAAAAAATTATTGATGAACTTTTAATAATTAGACATTAGATACAAATTAATTTATTAAAATTGCTGAAAGAATAACAAAGGCATAATCACTTGTTGCTTTAATTAAAACAAAAAAACTTAAAAAAGGAGATATGAATATGGAAAGACGAGGAACGAACAAAACTTATTATTTAAATGATAGTATGCTCAATAAAATTGATGAATTGAAAGAAGAAAAAGGATTTGCAAATATGAATCAAGTTTTGACTTATCTCTTTGAAAAAGAAGAACAAGCATTAGAAGATAATTATAACTTAAAAAGTATCAATGATAGATTGTCTACAATTGATAAAAAATCAGAAATGATTTTAGAAATCGTTTCGTGGAGTGCTGACAGACATGATCATATTCCAATGCTTTCTTTTAAAGAAGGTCAAAATATTAGTTACAATAAAGCAAAAGAATTCGTTGAAGAAAGTCAAAAGAAAGCACCAATCAAAAAGAAAAGTTCATTTTTTCTATAAATAATTTAATTTGAAATGGGAAAGATGATTTTAAAAAGGAGAATATGATGAACTTTATTACGAATTATTTAAGGGGATTAAATATCTTTCGTCTTATCAAATCACTTCTATTTGCTTTTTTGGTAAGTGCGATTATATATATGTACCAACAAGCATATGGAGAAGTTGGACACAAAACGCCAGGATTCATTATGAATACTTTACTAATACTGAGTCCATTTTCTTATTATGTAATGTTCGATATTAAAAGTGGTGCGAATACATTTACGGGTACTAGAGTCTATTATATTACTAGAGATACATTAGCTTTTTATGGATTGTTCAAAATCATTGGAATTATTTTATGGGGAACAGTATTTTTATTCTTGTCGCCAATTTTTACATATATTCATTTCAAAGATGTTAGTAAGTATGGTCAGTATAAATCACAAAATAAATGATAAAATTGTATTGATAATAATTTATCAACTACTACTGAGGTCAAAAGTATGCAATAGATAATTAGAAGTATTGCACGCTGTAAAATTTGTGATGATGTAATTGAATCAAAGTATACCCATGATTATGTAAGGTGTAAATGTGGAGCGATTTTTTTAGATGGTGGTAAAGAGTATCAAAGATATGGATGCTTGTCTGAAAAAGTACAAGGAAAAAGTAGAGATGAAATAATAGATTTTAGTCTTTCAGAGTACGAGGATGAAGAATAGCAAATACAAGTTCTTTTAATATTAAAAAGGAGTCGACAAATATGAATCTCAAAGGAAAAACTATTAATGACTTCACACAAGAACAAAGAGATAAAATGACATCTGATCAAAGAAGAGAACTAAGGGCTAATACTAGATTAAAAATGAAACAAAATGGTTACTACGAGAATGTCAGGAAGTTGCGTAAAGACAATCCACTTCAAGAAGATGATAAAAAGGATTATTTTTTCGGTAAATCAATAGGAATATTTGAATAGTAGATATTTAAGTTAGCATTATCTAATAAACTAGGATGTGATGATATGCTTGAAGTTGATAAAGAAAAAATTCAAAAATTTCTTGAAAGTGATTTGACTTCTGATGAAATAGCTGAATATTCAGGAATAGCCTATACTACTGCAAGAGAATTAAAAGATGGAATTACAAGTATTGATGAAGCATCATTTAGAACACAAGTTAAATTAACATATGGATATAAAATAGCATTTGAAGGGTATGTGCCTGAAGAAGTTAGCTTAGAAAGAAGGATAGCGATTGTTGATGCAGCAATAGGCATAAATAAAATTGATGGTCTTGTATTAACGGATGAATATATAGAAAAAATGTATGATATGGCACATGGAAGAATTAAGCGATCTGAATTTGCTGAGTATGTTTTACAAGATGAATATAGGAGTGATACAAATGGAAAGAGTTTATCCAGTGACGAAGGAAGAAGCTGAAAATAATATAGATTTTATTATTAATAAAAAAGAATTTGGAAAAGTATTATTTAAATTACAAAGAGTTGATGAATTAAATCCTAAACAAATAGATTACTTAAATGGATTTCATATGAGAAAAATGTTTTTGTTAGAAAAAGATGATGATTATTTTGCAGGAATAAGAGCCGATCATTTTTGTATAGAGGTAGGTATAAATGAATTTGGTCCGGGAATTTTTTATCTAATAACTGCAAATCATAAAGGGTGTAGAGCGATGACGCTTTTAAGTGATAAATAATTATTTAATTTTAAAAATATAATAATATTAATATTTTCAATAAAAATCAAAAATAACTATAATTAGTCAAAAATCAAGCTGATATGAATGTCATTCATATCAGCTTGATTTT
>NZ_DHYX01000097.1:0-13044 GCF_002414285.1 Clostridium sp. UBA5119
TTATTTTGCGACGCCCCCTTTCAAAGGGTTAATTTATTTCAAACAGTTTAAGAAATTATAATTTAAAATACTTAATATAACAGATATTTTAATTTTTAAAATTTATCTTATATAACTATTTAAAATTTTACCTAGGATACTATTTTAATATTCATCTAGAGAACTATATAAATATTAAAATAGTTAACTAGTTGCTTACGCCATGCGGGTTTAAGAGTTTTTCATATCTTTATATCCCATAAATACAATCCATACATAGGCTAAAGTCTTAGGTATCATAAGAATTCCTATGCTCGGTAAAGTATTTGACCATAGTACAACAGGAATATAGAATCCAAAGGATAAAATTATTGCAATAGGCATATATTTAAAGCCTTTATCATTGTTTTCTCTAATTTTATTATGGAAAATCCATATGATTATAAGTCCTATTAACGCAAAAGGAATGTTACGATATATTCCCCAGGAAACTGGAGCATTATATGATAACCATTGATTTTGTGGGAATGCACATAATATAATCCTAACAATAGCTAATCCATAAATAATATTAGTCAATCTTCTTTCCTCTTTAATATCATAACGAATTCTCCATATATGATATAGCATCACATAAAATATAGTCATTGTAATAGATATAATTAGTTTTCCTATCCCTAAAGCTGAAGCATTAGCTTCTAACCCAGTGGTAAGTAATCCATAAGCCCTTGGTATTAGATGAAATGCATCTCCACATCCTAAAATTACTGCCATAATTCCAAATAATCTGTATTGCTTATTTTGTCCACTTTGCTTAATCATAATAATTCCCATTATTATAACTGTTAAAAGATAAAGAATATCAAAAATTGTTTCCATCATTCCTTGCATAATATATCACCTCATATTTTATTTGAACATTGTTCATTTTGAAAGTATATAAAATGCCATACGTTAGTACAGCATAATTTTTTAACTTTATTTTAAATAAATAACTCTCTTTAAAGCATCTATAAAAAAAGTTATATCCTCTTCTCTAGCTTTTAGCATAGCTAACATGTTACTAAAAATGAATTTAGCCATCCTCTCCTTAGTTAAATTATCAGTCCAAGTTTCATCACTAATAATGTGTTCTGAATCTAAGAGATTAACTATACTTTTACGAACCTTTTCAAAAAATTCATGTTCTCTTTTTCTTCCTAGAGATTTTTCACTACCGCTTAATAACGATAACTGATCTATCCAATTTTCTTGAAATTTATCTAAGTAAACAAAAATATTATTATATAATAGCTCTATCTTTTCAAAAAAATTTTTTTCTCCTTCTAAGCACTTATGAAAATCGTTAAATGCTTCTCTCCAAAAATCTTCAACCACTGCCACCACCAATTCACTTTTTGTGGAAAATGAATTATAAACTGTTCCTACAGAAATTTTGCATCTACTGGCTACAGCCCTTATGTTTATAGCAGAAATTCCTTGCTCTAAAGCAATTTCTTTTGCCCCTTCAAGTATGACCTCTCTTGGGTTCTCTGAGAACTTATTCATTATATCTACTCCCTACTTGAACTATGTTCAAATTAATTGTATATCATTTTTTTTAATACGTCAATAGAGTTATTTTTATATATTATTCATTCAATAAAATTATTACTGCTCCTATTACTTTAAAATAAACAAAGTTCTTACTATGGTTTTTTCTACACTTAGAAATTGTTATCCAGAGATGTGGCCGCTCTTTACTATCCCTTTGAAGAAGATAGGAGTATTAGAACTGGTAGTCATGAGATAAATTTAAATTATTGTACTATAATAAACATCTATAACTTAGATGTTTATTATTTTTGATAAATATACCCAACTTGCTATATAATACATATGAGGCAAAAATAATTCAGCTCATTTATATTTTGTTTATGCTAAAATTAGAAAGTGATGTGATATTATGTCTAAAACTACTTTTAAGGGTAGTATTATGCTAAATCCTGTTCCAGCAGTTATGATAACTAGTAGAAATTCTGAAGGAAAGGATAATGTGTTTACTGTTGGTTGGATAGGTACTGCTTGTACTAAACCTCCTATGATTACAGTTGCTATTCGTCCTGAAAGATTATCCTATGAATATATAAAAGAAAGTGGATCCTTTGTAGTGAATCTAGCTTCTAGTAATCTAGTTAAAACTGTGGATTACTGTGGCGTAAAAAGTGGAAGAACCAATGACAAGTTTAAGGATATGAACTTGTCTCTCAGTGAAGCTAAGGATATTTCTTGTGGTATTATTAATCAATGTCCCGTTGCCTTTGAATGTGTAGTAAAATCTATAACTCCACTAGGTACCCATGATTTATTTTTAGCTGAAATAATTACCTGCCATGTGGAAAATACACTTATCGATGAAAAAGGAAAAATTCACTTTGATAAAGGAGACCTACTTTCATACTCTCATGGTGAATACTTTAGGTTAGCTCCTAAACCTATTGGAAAATTCGGATATTCTGTAGCTAAAAAAACTACTATTAAACTTAAAAATAAAGGCATAAAAAAGCATAATGAAACCGCAAAAACTGCCATAGTGGAGAAAGATCCATTACATAATAAAAAAAATATTAAGAGTAATAAACCTAAAAAAACTAAAACTAAAAAAAGAACTCGTATATAAGAAATATCTTTAATATGAAAGGTGCGATGTTTAATGAACTTTATAAAGGTTGGTTCTGCTTGTCCTGTTACTAAGGTAGCAGATGTTGACTTTAATTTAAATGAAATAAAAAAATGTGTTGAAAAAGCTATAGAAGAACAAGTTAAAATTTTAGTTTTTCCTGAGCTTTCTATAACCTCCTATAGTTGTGCTGATTTATTCTTTCAACAAAAACTACTAAAAAAAGCAGAAGTAGCTATTGAAAATCTTTGTGTGTTTTCTGAGGGAAGAGATATCTTATTTGCTGTAGGTGCCCCTTTTGAATATGACGATGTCCTTTATAATGCAGCTTATCTTATCTTTAATGGTAAAGTTTTGGGTATTGTTCCAAAAAGTTACTTGCCTAATGCTTCTGAATTCTATGAAAAACGTTGGTTTAGCAGTGGTCTTAATATAACTTCTAGAGTAGTTAAACTTCCTTTCCAAGACAATATATATTTTGGAACTAACCTAATATTTAGAAATGGTGATATTAGTATTGGAGTTGAAATTTGTGAAGATCTTTGGGTTACTATTCCACCAAGTAGCTTCTTATCTTTAGCTGGTTGTAATGTAATATGTAATTTATCTTCATCTAATGAGTTGGTTAGCAAGGCTGACTATAGAAGAGACTTAATTAAAAATCAAAGTGCTAGATGTATGAGTTCCTATATCTATTCTTCTAGTGGAGTCTTTGAATCTACTACTGATGTATTATTTAGTGGCCATCTTTTAATCAGTGAAAATGGCGGAATATTATCTGAAAATAAAAGATTTAATCGCGAAAATGAAATTATTACAGCAATTATTGATGTAGATAAATTAAAGGCTGAAAGATTAAAAAATATAAGTTTTAGAGATAATAAAGTTTTAATTCCTTTTCATATGGAAACTATAAACTTTGAATTTAATAATATAACTATTGATAATTTTGATAAATATATAGATAAACATCCTTTTGTGCCTAGTAATCCTCTTGAAAGAGATAAACGGTCTAAGGAGATATTTAATATTCAAACTTCAGCTCTAGCTAAAAGATTTGAGCATACTGGCTTAAAGAAGGCAGTTATAGGAATATCTGGTGGTCTTGATTCTACCCTGGCTCTTCTAGTAGTAGTAAAAACCTTTGATATGTTAAAAATATCTAGAGAAAATATTGTAACTATTACTATGCCTGGTTTTGGTACTACCGATAGAACATATAATAACGCCTTAGATCTTTGTAAGTATCTAGGTACAGACTTAAGAGAAATAAATATTGTACCTGCTTGTCTACAACATTTTAAAGATATTGGTCATCCTGTAGAGCAACATGATGTAACCTACGAAAATGTTCAAGCAAGGGAAAGAACCCAAATTCTTATGGACCTTGCTAATAAAGAAGGTGGACTGTTAATTGGAACAGGGGATTTATCAGAGTTAGCTCTTGGATGGTGTACTTATAATGGAGACCATATGTCCATGTATTCTGTAAACTGCTCTATTCCAAAAACCCTTGTGAGATACCTAGTGGATTATGTAGCTGATCATGAAAGTACTCCTGAGATAAGTAAAATCCTTATTGATATTTTAGATACTCCTGTAAGTCCAGAACTACTTCCTAAGGACAAAGATGGAAACATTACTCAAAAGACTGAAGATATTGTAGGGCCTTATGAACTTCACGATTTCTTCCTATATCATTTCATGAAGCACGGTGCTTCTAAGGAACGTATAGAGTTCTTAGCCAAGGTTGCCTTTAAAGAGACATATGATGATGATGTAATTAGTAAATGGCTTAATAAATTTATGGCTCGATTCTTCACTCAACAATTTAAGCGTTCTGCTCTACCTGATGGTCCTAAGGTTGGATCTATAAGCCTTTCTCCAAGAGGAGATTTAAGAATGCCATCAGATGCTAGCTATAACGGATTTCTTTAGCTTTAAAAATATAATTAAATACCACTGGTAATTGTCTTTTTATTACCAGTGGTCCTTAACTTAATATGTAAAATATTAAATTATACTATAACTTAATAATGAAGATAATTAGAGATATTAATTTATAATTATCTATAAATATCTACAATGAGACCTGATATCTCATCTATAGTGCTAGCTATATCTAAGTTTTCTCGTTCTTCATTAAGTAGCATCTGTGTTAGTTCTTCTAATTTATTGTCAATAGTCTCTACTGTAACAAAGTATTGAGTTTGCCAAAAGCTTATATCCTTTTTTATGGAATACATAAATGAAAGTACTGATTCTAGGTATTCTTTTATTTCTTTTTTATAAGCTCTAACATCAGCATAGCACTTTGAAATTACAAGTCTGCTACCTTTAGATTTTATATTTTTAAGCATTTTCTTAAGATCTTCTTCTGATTTTTGCTCTCTAGCAAAGCTAAAATTTTTAGAGAAGTCCTGTTTGTTATTTACAACTTTACTTTCTCTTTGTATTGGAGTATTTCTTCCTACTTTTGATATCTCCATGTGAACACCCCCTTATCCTTTAATTATATTATAAATAAGGTTAAGGATTTTAGCTATATTTTCTTAATATTTATAGATTAAATTAATTTAGGAGGCAATTATGAAAACTTTAATTAATATGTTTATAACCTTCTTTAAGATAGGTGCCTTTACCTTTGGTGGTGGTTATGCCATGATTCCACTTATTGAAAGAGAAGTTGTAGATAAAAACCATTGGATAGACAAAGATGAATTTATAGATATAATAGCTATATCTCAAAGCTTTCCTGGAGCCTTAGCAATAAATAGCTGTACCTTCATTGGATACAAAATTAATGGAGTTCTAGGAGCTATCCTGGGACTTTTAGGTGTAGCCCTTCCCTCTTTTATCATTATAGTAATTATAGCTATGGCCTTCAGTAAATTTAGAAACCTTTATGTCATTGAACTTATCTTTAAAGGCATCAATGCTGCCGTTCCCCTTCTAATTTTAGTAGGTGTAAATAGCTTGGCAAAGGTTTTAGATAAAACAACTGTTAATATAATTATTGTAATAATCACTGTGATTCTTAGTGTATTTATAAATGTAAATCCAGTATATTTAATTCTTATTGCTGCTGTATATGGAGTATATATTAATAGAAATCACCACATTGATAATTATAAAAATACAAAGGAGGAAAATTAGATGCTATTACTAAAGCTATATTTAGCCTTTCTTAAAATTGGAACTTTCGGCTTTGGTGGTGGATACGCTATGCTTCCTTTAATTCAAAAGGAAATTGTGGACAACAATGCTTGGCTATCTCAAACTGATTTCATGGATATCATAGGTATATCTCAAATGACTCCTGGTCCTATAGCTATAAACGCTGCAACCTTTGTAGGCTATAAAACTGGCGGAATTCTAGGAAGTGTTCTATCTACATTAGGGGTTGTCACTACATCCTTCATACTCATATCCTTTGCTAATTACTTCTTTAATAAATTTAAAAATTCAAAGATACTAGCTCATGCTTTAAAAGGAATGAGACCTGCTCTTATTGGACTTATAATTTCTGTATTTATAACTCTTAGCTATGAGTCCTATAGAGATTTAAACAGTTTAATAATAGCTGCAATTGTTGGTTTTCTACTTTATAAAACTAAAATTCATCCTATATTAATTATTGTTATTGCAGCATTTTTAGGTATATTATTCTATGGAATGATACCTAATTTGTTTGCTAATTTTTAACAAAAAATATCTTGTAATTTATTAGTACATCCCTTATAATTTATATATAAAATATAATTACATATGAGGGAGTAATTAGTAGGATTATCCTATGGCAATGTCAACATCTTGGCTTTAAGTCTGGCTTTGCATTAAATAATGAGACTCATGTATAGTGCTTACGCTATATATGAGTCTTTTCTTTTTACATACATTACCTACATATGTGATTATGTTTTTGCAAATATTAATAAAAGAATATTTTTTTACTTTTATTAAATCTATGTAAGTTTTACTAACTAAATTTTAGATTTAGAGTATGGCTTAACACTATTAATTATGAGGTGATTTTATGTATTTTAATGACTCTATTGACGATGTTATAGGTAAGCTTAACACCAACCCAGATACTGGTCTTACTTCATCTCAAGTTGAGGAAATTAGGTCCAAGTATGGGTCTAATAAACTGGCATCAAAAAAGAAAAAAACTAAAGTCCAACTATTCTTTGCACAACTAAATGATATTTTAATTTATATCCTTATAGTTGCAGCCATACTATCTGTAGTTGTAGGAAAAGAAATAAGTGATGCAATTATTATCGGTATTGTTATTTTAGTTAATGCAACAGTTGGAATGATTCAAGAGTCTAAAGCTGAGAAGGCCCTTGATGCATTAAAGGAATTATCAACACCAAAGGCTATAGTAAAGCGTAATGGAGAATTAGTAGAAATTCCTTCCGAGGAAGTAGTACCTGGTGATGTAATTATCATCGATGCAGGTAGATTTATTCCTTGTGATATCCGTCTTATAGAAAGTGCTAACCTTAAGGTAGAAGAATCTGCCCTTACTGGTGAGTCTGTTCCTGTAGATAAGGATGCAAATCTTATCCTTGAAGATGAGAAAATCTCTCTTGGTGATAAAAAGAACATGGTATTTATGTCTACCTTAGCTACCTATGGTAGAGCTACAGGTATAGCTGTAGCTACAGGTATGAATACTGAAATTGGTAAAATAGCTAAGATGCTTGATGATGGTGAAAATGAGCTTACACCTCTTCAAAAGAAACTTGAACAACTGGGAAAAGTTTTAGGTATTGCTGCTATTGGTATCTGTTCTGTTATGTTTGCAGTAGGTTTATTACAAGATAGAGCTGTTACTGATATGTTCATGATTTCTATCAGCCTTGCTGTTGCGGCTATTCCTGAAGGTCTTGCTGCTATTGTAACTATAGTTCTTGCTTTAGGTGTTCAAAGAATGATAAAGCAAAATGCTATTATTAGAAAATTACCTTCTGTAGAAACTCTAGGTTCTGTAAATATTATATGCTCTGATAAAACTGGTACATTAACTCAAAACAAGATGACAGTAGTTAAATACTTTACAGATAATAAACTAAATGAAGTTAAAGAATTTAATATAAATAATAAAGGTGAAAAACTTTTACTTGAAAACATAGTTCTTTGTAATGATGCTACTTCTACTGCTTCATCAAAAACTGGAGATCCAACAGAAATAGCACTTTTAGATATGGGTAACATGTTTAATATATTTAAAGAAGAGTTAGATAAAACCCATAAAAGAGTTGATGAAATACCTTTTGATTCTGATAGAAAGCTTATGACTACAGTAAACTCCTATGAAGATAAATATTATGTAATGACAAAAGGTGCAACTGATAATCTTCTTAATATGTGTACTTCTGCTTATATTAATGGAGAAATTGTGCCTATGACTGAAGAAATTAGAAACAATTTCTTAAAGGTTGCTACAACTATGTCTGATGATGCTTTAAGGGTTTTAGGTTCAGCTTTTAAAACCGTTAATTCCACCCATGTTGAAGTTGATGAGTTGGAAAAGGATTTAACCTTCATTGGTCTTGTTGGTATGATAGACCCTCCTAGACTAGAGGTTAAAGACTCTATAGAAATATGTAAAACTTCTGGTATAAAAACTATAATGATTACTGGTGACCACAAAAATACAGCCTTTGCCATTGCTAAGGAACTATCTATAGCTGAAGACATAAACCAAGTAGCTAGTGGTGCTGACATAGATAACTTAACTGATGAAGAACTTGCAAGTAGATGTGAAAATCTAAGAGTTTTTGCTAGAGTATCTCCTGAGCATAAGGTTAGGATAGTTAAAGCCTTTAAATCTAAAGGAAATATTGTATCTATGACTGGGGACGGAGTTAATGATGCACCATCTTTAAAGGCCGCTGATATTGGTGTAGCTATGGGTATCACAGGTACTGATGTTGCTAAAGGCGCTTCTGATATGGTATTAACAGATGATAACTTCTCTACCATAGTAGCAGCTATTGAAGAAGGTAGGAATATCTTTAATAACATAAAAAAATCTGTAATATTCTTAATTTCTTGTAATGCTGGTGAGATTGTTACTCTATTCTTTGGTATTCTCTTTGGATGGGCTGCACCACTTAATGCAACTCATATATTATGGGTTAATCTTATAACAGACTCCTTCCCAGCTCTTGCCCTTGGTGTAGACCCTGGTGATAAGGATGTTATGAAACATAAACCAAGAAATCCTAAGGATAGTTTATTTAAGGGTTCTTTATTTACTCTTTTATTTAATGGTGTATTAATTGGTATATTAACCCTTATAGGTTTTGTTTATGGAGTTAACAAATACGGAGCTCATGGCGTTACTCTTGCTAATATAGCTAATAATCCTGAAGCTTTAATGCATGCTCAAACAATAGCCTTTGTAGTTCTTAGTGGAACTCAACTAATTCATGCTTTAAATATGAGAAGCTCTGATAAATCCATATTTAAGATTGGTTTATTTTCAAATATGTATTTAATCTATGCAATGGTTGTTGGTATGGGACTGCAAATGGCAGTTATTTATATACCACCTATTGCTAAAATGTTCAATGTAATACCACTAACTTTAGCAGATTGGGGACTTGTTATTATTCTAAGCTTAATACCTTTAGTTATAAATGAAGTAATTAAACTATTTATCAAAGATAAATAAAAAAAGACAAATTTCAATAAAATTACAAGTAACTCATAAGGGATAATATTAATGTCTTTCATGAGTTACTTTTAAATTATAATACATTTTAATTACTTCTTCACTTATATACAAATTTATACAATAAAGAGAGATTTATGGCGTAAACTTATTGTAACTTTTTATATTTTATTATTGTATTCATACATATTATGTTATAAAATATAATTAATTACTGCAAATGTATTTTTACTAAGTACAAATAGTTAACTTACGTTAAGATACAAACTATGTTTTGGTAAAAATAATTACTAATTTAATACTTATTTAAGATACATTATTCATTAAAATAATTCTAAATTTTATCTTGTTCATAATTGTAAAGCTTAATATAAATATTAAAGGAGTGAATTTTATGAAAACTAAACTTACTAAAGGTATGGTATTTTTATGTGCACTAACTTTAACTGCTTTTATTGGAATTTCATTATATGCTATTGATGAAGATGGTCCACAAGGACAAGCGCCTATGTCTATACAAATTTATAACTTATAATTAGTAATTGACTAATTACTTACACTATTAAATTTTGGCTATATCTATAATAAAATTTTATTATAGATATAGCTAAAAATACTAATGGTATAATAAGCAAACAGGAAATTTAATACATATACTGGAACTAATTATGCATTGCCTTTACATATAATTACCTATAAAATATAATTAACTACATTTATTTAACTAGGGAGGTGAAGGATTTGGATTTCTTAAGTCCTGGAAAAAGATTAAAAGCTCTTAGACAACAACTAAATGTCAAGCAGGTAGAACTAGAGGAAATCGGTGTTTCTAGAAATTATATTAGTATGGTTGAAAGTGATAAAAGAAATCTTACCGGAGTAACCTTAGCAAATTATCTTAAGTTTATGCAAAACAAAGCTGATGAGCTTGAAACTAATATAAATTTAGATGTAAATTATCTACTTCTTCCTGAAAAAGAAGAAGCACGAAACTATTGTGATATGAAATTAGATTTAACCTTAAGTCATAAAAATTTAGATGAAGTTATAAAAATAGGTGAAAAATACAAATTAGAAGACATACTTTTAAAATCTTACTTATTAAAGGGAAATCTATTATATGATGAAAATTCATTTAATACAGCTTTTATATATTACTATAAAACACTAGAAATTTATAATGATAATAGTAATAAATCTTTTGCATATATTAAGCTTTCTAAATGTAAGATTATGACTCTATCCTACGAAGAAGCTCTTACATATTTATTTAAAGCCTATTCTTATTGTAAAGAGTTTAATGACGATACTAATCTTAGAAATTGTTTATATAATATAGCCCTTGCATATAAAAAATCAAGTGAATATGATAATGCCCTTATATATATAGATGAGTTGCTGAATTTATGTAATACTAACCTGGATTTTGATTTATATATTTATGCTATTATCTTGAAATGTAATTGTTATCTTAACAAAAAAGATTACTCTTCTGCATTAACTATATATTTTGATATCCTAAATAACTTTAGTGAAAATATTGAAGTTCATTTAGGAATGATTTACAATAATATAGGATTGATTTATTGTGAATTAAATGAAATAGATAAATCTATTGACTATTTTAATAGATCAATTAACTTTAGAAAAGTACATGATATTAAAAATTTGAATTGTAGTATTATAGATATGTCTTTGATATACATAAAAGAAAATTCATATGATAAAGCTATAGAATTATTATATGAAGGTATAGCTTTATGTGAGAAATATTCTAACATAGAGTTTTTAATAAAAGGTTATTGTATATTAGAAGATATTTATATAAAATTAAATGATAATAATAAACTTGAAGAAATATATCTTATATTAGTGGAAATTTTAAAAGATATAGATCTAGTTAAAGTTTTAGGTATTTATATAAAACTGTCTCTACTCTATATTGAGATGGGGAAATATGATAAATCTAAAGAATTTTTACACGAAGCTAACAATGTTCAAATACTTTTATAAAAAGGTGATTCAAAATTTTGAATCACTTTTTTATTTAAAACATGTATCTTTTTGTAATTATATAAACTATTATAAATTTCTAAAACTTTCATGTTCAAAAAATGACATAATGATGACAATATAGGATTTATAGTTACAATTATTTTCTATATAGTTAATTTTACTTTATTTTTTTATTTGTATGTGAAATTAATCCTATATTTTTATAGTAAATATAGTATTTTATTGCAAATAATTTCATTTCATATATATTGTCCAAATGTTGCACTAATTGATAAGTTACTATAGACTAATATATATGAATATAATTTAATTTGCTTAAATATAAGTAAAAGGATTTTTCTTTTACTTGAATAAGGGGATGAATGATTTGATATTAAGTGAAGAAACTAAAGCTAGAACTTATTGCACAAATAAACTTAGGTTAAACTTAACTGATGATGAACTTGATAAGGTAATTCATATTGGAGAACTTAATAAGTTAATAGATATACTTCCTTCTCTATATATTAAAAAGGGAAATCTCTTATATGATAAAAATCTATTTAATGAAGCTTTTGTATTCTATGCTAAAACCTTAGAATTATATAATGCTATTCCTACAAAAGATAATGATATGATATTTATATATAATAAATTAGCTAAGTGTAAAATCAAAACCCTTTGTTATGAAGAAGCCTTAGCATATCTATGTACATGCCATTCTTTTACCTTAGAAAATAAGGATAAAAATAATTATTATAATTGTACCTATAATATAGCTTTAACCTATAAAAAGTTAAATGATTTTGATAATTCTATTCTTTATATAGATAAATTATTAGCTAATATTGATATTAATAATGACCCAACCAGATATATTCAAGGAACAATTTTAAAAGCTAACTGCTATCTTAGTAAAAATTCTACTTTGCAAGCTATAACTCTATATAAAGAACTTCTTGATAACTTTGGGTCTGAATTAGGAAATTATAAAGGTTATTTATATAATAATTTGGCATTAGCTTATTTAAATGAACATAATAATGATGATGCTCTAAAGTATTTCAATAAGGCCATAGATTTTAAAAATTCGCATGACAAACCTAATCTTGCTAGTACATTAATGGACATAGCAAAATTCTACATTAAAGAAGGTTCCTATAATAAAGCTATTTCTGAAATAGAATATGGATTAAAGTTGGCTAAAAAATATTCTGATAGTGAAAATTCACTACTAGGTTATAGTCTTTTAGAACAAATATATAGGGAACTAAATGATATTGAAGAACTTAGAACTCTCTATTCTAAAATGATAGAAAACTTTAAAGATGTTGATCCTAATATAACTATGGAGATATACTCAAAACTTTCTAACCTTTTGCCTGATGGTATTGGATATAATAAATTAGACACTATTTTCAGAGTAAATAATTTATAAATTAAGACGAAATAAAAGGATTGGAAGTTCCAATCCTTTTATTTCGTTCTTAAGAGCCTGTGAAAAAAAGTCTGTAAATTACAAATAATAGCAGCTTTCTATGATAAAATAAATATATCATGGGAGGCTGTTTTTATGGTGAAAAGAAAGATTAAGCGAAGGAAAAAAGAATATCATAGCAGATTTAATTAGAGAATATGACATTCAATCTGAAAAAGATATTCAAGAGGCATTAAAAGACTTACTCGGAGGCACAATTGAAAGTATGTTAGCAGCTGAGTTGGA
>NZ_DHYX01000044.1:0-346 GCF_002414285.1 Clostridium sp. UBA5119
TATTAGTATTGTTGAAATCAAAACAGGAATTCCTTCTATTAAAACAACTAGTAGTATACCCACTCCTGCTACTATTAAATTCATTATTCCTCCACCATAGTTATACATTATGAAGGGATACCTTCCATCCTTTATTTCCGGAGGCATCATAAGACACTGACCTGCTGTACCTGGTATCCCAAACTTTTTATAGCTTATTTTCTCTTTGTCTTTAATTATAGTGAAAGCTCCTATCCTAAAGGATACAAAAGAATATCCTGACATAAATCCAAATAAAAGATGTCCTGCTTCATGAATAATAATATGAATTATATACCCTAAGAAAAATATTAGTATAAGTCCATAG
>NZ_DHYX01000044.1:362-13380 GCF_002414285.1 Clostridium sp. UBA5119
AAACTACTAAAAACATAAGCCCAGATAAAAAGTTGCTTTTCTTTTTATTTCCCTTTTTAGTTATTTCTTTTTTTTCATTAATCATTAAAAACCTCCATTTTATTCACATTTAATATCAATACAAGTTTGTATTCATATTAAATTATATATTATCTTGTCTATATATACTATAGTTTATATATATAACATATAGTACATATGTTGCTTTTAAAGTGTATTATACACTTTTAGTAAATAGCTCTGTTGAAAATTTAAAATAATAATTTATATGTAATTTAGGCATAATTCTTTATTATTTTTATATAAATATATTAGATGTGTATGTGGAGGTTATTTATGGTTAAAAAAACTAAACTCCTACTACTCCTATGTATATTAATTGTTATAGTGCTACTCAACAAATGTTCAACCACTGATGGCAACTACAAAACTAGTAAATCTAAGGAATACTCTTCAAAGAGCTCTATAGAAATGACTTACAAAAGCTTTAAGGGTTATAAATACAAAATTCTTAAGTTAGACATGGATGACCAGTTAACTCTTAATATAAAGGTTGAAAATGAAGGTGGAAACTTGGCTATATTACTAATTGATGAGGATGACCACACATTATATAAAATCGAAAACATAGATAATTCTTTAATTCAAACTATAGTCATACCTCATGATGGAAAATACAAAATACAGGTTGAAGGAGATCATAGCGGGAGTTTTAAAATAAGTTGGGATGTAGATTAGACTTCACATTCCGACTTTTTTTATTTTATTTAATTTAAACTATTCTACAACAATATAATATTTAAGAGGTATTCTCTTAAATATTATATTGAAATTAGAATTATAAACTTTACTATTCTAATGAAAATACCTTAATCTATATCCATTCATAGCAGTATCACCTAGCTTTTCTACTAACTTATAATTAGCTACAGCTCCTACTGCTCCTCCTATAACTGGTACAAGCTGAAAAAACTTAGCTAAATCTATATAATCCCTATACTCCTGTTGAAAGATCCTCCAATCAAAGTTCTCTTTATCCAAAGGCAACTTATCTGAATATGATTTCCAATTATTTAATATGTGAAATACTTCTATTCTTCTTTTATCACTGCAGAAAGCAATTTGAAATATGTAAAGAAGGTGTAATCTTTCTCTATAATCTTTTGTGTCATAACCGTATATACTAGCAATCTCATATAGAAGCTTAATTTTTATACTTAACAAAATAGGAAAATCAGCTAACCCTATAAAAAACCCACCAAATCCTGTGCTAGCTCCACTTACTGTTGCTATCTTTCTATATAATTGAATCTTTTCCTTTACTAACATTTCTCTCTCTATTATAGGCATATATGTTATAGGTTCCAATGTAGTATATTCAGACCCTAAAATAACTACTTTAACCATATTCTTTATAACTTCTGTAACCATAACATGAAATTTTTCCGGAATAAATCCGTTCATTTTATCTTGTATATTCTTAGAAAGCTTATTCCCAATAGTGGGTTTCCTCATCATTTCTCTTTTCCACTCCATTAGCTCTCCATATATTATATCTTCGTACATATCCATCTCATCACCTTATTTCTTAAATATATACTTTATTTTATCACAATTCATATATTTTTAACCAATTGTAAAAGAGCAGATTACTCTGCTCTTATTTACGCTTTCTTTGGTTAGCACAACAATCTACTATGCTATCTACTAAGTTCTGTGACATACATAAAATTGTACACATTAACTGACGATTTGAGCACATCATGTAATTTAGCATTTGACTATTAATACATCTATAGTATTGAGAGTTTGTATATACATTTTGACAATAAAGAAGTATTAATATTAATATTAATAGTCTATCTTCCTTTCTTTGACATCTAACTTCCTTCGCATCAACAACTCCACCTACTCCACCGTCAGTGGAATCACAATCACAATCGCACTCATAATTGCAATCATATTTACAATCATAGTTGCAATCATCATTGCAATCACATTTATCCTTACAATTATAGTTATCTTTACAATTGCTCATTTAATAACTCCATAATTCTTGCTATATTTTATGTTATGTATGATGCTTCAAATAAGTCACACTATATTACATAAAAATAAATTTTATTTTATTGACCACGAACAAATGTTCTGTTATAATTCTTGTATAAGGTATTTATTTTATTGTAGAAGGTGATTTTCAATGGAGATTAGTGAAAAGCTTAGAATATTAAGTGGGGCAGCAAAATATGATGTATCATGCTCCTCATCAGGTTCTAATCGTCGAGGAATCAAAGGTGCTTTAGGTTCTTCTGCTCCTAGTGGTATATGTCATTCCTTTACTCCAGATGGAAGATGTATATCTCTTTTTAAAATTTTATTAACTAATTACTGCATATACGACTGTGCCTATTGCATTAATAGGCGAACTAATGATGTAGAAAGAGCTGCCTTTACCGTAGATGAAGTGATAAACTTAACTATGAACTTTTATAGAAGAAACTATATTGAAGGATTATTTTTAAGCTCAGCAGTAATTAAAAATCCTAATTACACTATGGAACTATTAACATCAGTTGTAAAAAAGCTAAGAAATAATTTTAACTTTCGTGGATATATTCATCTTAAAGCTATTCCAGGAGCTGATGAAGATCTAATAAAAGAAGCTGGCCAATATGTAGATAGAATGAGCGTTAATATTGAGCTTCCTTCTAATAATTCCCTAAAACTTCTAGCCCCTGAAAAAAATAAACAGGATATATTTACTCCTATGAAATCCATAAAAAACAATATAATTATAAGTAATGGAGAGAGAAAGTTATCTAAAAAAGCTACTTTATTTGTACCTGGTGGTCAAAGCACTCAATTAATTGTGGGCGCAACCAAAGAAGATGATTTAGACATTTTAAATCTTACAGAAAATCTCTATAATAACTTCTTACTAAAAAGAGTCTATTATTCAGCCTACATTCCAGTAAATAATGGTAAGAATTTACCCAATTTTAAAACCCCGCCTACCCTTAGAGAACATAGACTTTATCAAGGAGATTGGTTACTACGGGTATATGGTTTTAAAGCTGAAGAACTTCTTAATAAACAAAATCCAAATTTTGATATAAATTTTGATCCTAAAACTAATTGGGCTCTAAATAATCTTCATATTTTTCCTTTAGAAATTAATACAGCTTCCTATGAACTATTAATTCGGATACCTGGTATAGGTATTAGAGGTGCTAAAAAGATAATTAGTGCTCGAAGAATTGGTTTTCTTACTTTTCAGGATTTAAAAAAATTAGGAGTTGTTTTAAAACGAGCTCAATACTTTATAGTATGTAAAGGTAAGTATTACGGTTCTGTGGCCTTAGATGAAGAAAAAGTAAGATCTGTGCTAAAACCTAAAATTGACTTAAACTATATTGAAAATGAAAGGTATGAACAATTAAGCTTTCTTGACTTTAACTATAATAACAGTTCTATACCAATTTTAGATAATCAATATAATAAACTTCTATTATCTTCATCCTCCCAAGATGATATAAACCCCTTAGATAAAACTTTACTTCTAGAGGATAGAGGTTCCTATATAACTGGAGAACTATAAATATAATAAAGTTATAGGTGGTGTTACAACATGAAAGAATTTTTATACGATGGTTCCTTTGAGGGACTTTTAACTACAATTTTCTATGCCTATAGTTATAAAGAGGATGTGAAAATTACCATTTCTTCCTCATATGTTCCTAGCTTAATCACAACAACAGAAGAAATAACTACTGAAGAAGACAAATTTAATAGAGTATATTCTAGTATAAAAGATAACCTTAGTTACTTAACACTTAAAAATGTATACTATTTGTATTTAAGTGCTCTCCCCTCCTCTGAGGATTTAATATTTAAATACATTAAACTATGTTACAAATTTGGAGATAGCATTAATTTAGCTAAAAATAATGACATTATCTTAACTGTAGATAAATATTGCAGAAGAGTTTCTTTAGAAGCCCATAGATTTACTGGATTTGTTAGATTTAAAGAAATAGCTCCCTTTACCTTTTACTCAGTTATAGAGCCTGATCATAATATTCTTCCCCTTATTCAGACTCATTTTATAGAAAGATTTTCTGACCAAAATTTTATAATTCATGATATAAAGAGAGAGCTTGCTTTAATATATAATAAAAAAGACGGTATTATCTCATCTTTTTCTAAAGCTAATGGTGAATATCTAGAAGCGTCCTCTCTCAATGATAATTTTGAAAGCCTTTGGAAAGAATTCTACAATTCTATAAATATAAAGGAACGAGAAAATCTTAAATTAACACGTAGAAGTATGCCTATCAGATATTGGAATCACTTACCTGAATTAAAATAAGGTCATATACAAAGTTTCCCCTTTGTATATGACCTTATTTCTATGCAATAGGAACTCTACCTTCCATTACTTTATCTTTTCTAAAAATTTGTATTCTCCTTGAGCATGTACTTGTTCAAGTAAATCATTATATAAGTCTTTTAATTCTTCAGGAGTAGTCATACCTATTTTATCTATTTCATTGGTATGCTCCTTAAAATATAACTTTGTGCTTATATATTTACCATGAATACTATCTAATACATAAAGTATATTTTTATCATCTAATTCTATTTTCATATTGTCACCCAGTATAGATAAATTTATATAAATTTTCTATACCATTTCCTTTCTATAAATTACTAATTAAAATCTACTTTATTTAAGTTTATACTGTAATCTACTAATAATGTATATTCTATATAAATACTATTTTTCCTTCAATTTAATTTAAAGTATTAACACTTATAGTATTTTATTCTTTCACCCAATATTTTTTACAATCATTAGATCTGCTTAAAAATCCATATTCAATTAATGCTCTTCTTACAGTGGTGTAGTCTTCATATATCCTAGCCAATATTCTATTTATTTCTTTCTCTGGATAAGTTTTTCCTATAGTAAAATTTTTTGTTATTTGCTCTAAAACTATAATCTTTTTCTTTTCCTTAGATGGATATCTTTTCAAACTACCATCTTCATTAATATAATTTTGTATAACTTGAAGCTTTTCTTCAGTAGTTATATTAAATCTATCATCTAAGGTAGTAGCAGTCTTATGAGCATCACAAATAATTCCCTCTTCTAATTTGTTTATCTTCTTATTAGTACTTTCATTTAATAATTCCATCATTGCTAAATATAGCTTTGCCTGCTTTTCTTTTTCTCTTAACTTATATCGATGATTT
This sequence comes from Clostridium sp. UBA5119, assembly GCF_002414285.1. NCBI lineage: Bacteria > Bacillati > Bacillota > Clostridia > Eubacteriales > Clostridiaceae > Clostridium > Clostridium sp. UBA5119. The sequence continues at coordinate 5,619 of NZ_DHYX01000044.1, forward strand.
CTTATAGTAGAAGTTGCAACTCCTAATCTACTGGCTATTTCTTTATCTGATATACCTTCTGCAAAAAGCTTTAATACTTCCCTCTGTACATCTGTGATTCCAGTAAAAATCCCATTCATATTTAGTAGATATTCCAACATGGAATTATGGGCATTCTGAATGTGAAGCTGTGCTGCTTTCCATGATTCATAAAATTCTTCATCTATTCTATATACTTTTCCATTCTGGAATGTTCTACCACAAATTAAACATTTAATAGTATCTCCTTCTTGAATATATCCCATTTTAAGCTCTTCCACGGTTGAATTCCAGAATATTTCATTAGATTTTACTTCTATTACTCTATTATTTTCAATACCTTTATTTTCTGTATCAACACTCTTTATATTACTTTTTTTTACATCTGTTTTATTATTCATGGGTTTCCTCACTATTTCTCCAATATTCTGATCCATCCTTTTTTCTACATAAAAATTTATAATCTATTAAACTCCTGCGTAGCAAGAAATAATCTTCAAAAGTATGCCATTTTTTAATAATATCATTAACTTCCTTCTCACTATATAAATAGTCATACTTAAACTTAGTAGCTAAATACTTTAGAATCTCAATCTTTACTTCTTTCTTCTTTGGCCATATTTTTATTCTACCTTCATCATCAATAAATCTATCCATATTTTCCACTATAATACCCCCTTGATCAAACATTATTCAATTATTCTATAATACAACTATATAATACATTTAAGATTTTGTCTATGTATTTATAGATATATTATAATTTTGTTTGAATTTACACTTTCATATTATAGATTTAATAAACTATTATTAGGATTTATTGAAAAATAAACAGGCAGTTATACTAACTACCTGTTTATATAATACTTTATAAATATATACCTTATTCTACTACTATGTCTTAATTTAATTTTGAATAATTTTTCCCTTTTCTCTAAATTCTTTAAAAGTAATAACCTCATCAATAAGTAAAATTATTAATAAAATCGTAGAACAAATTGGCCATATTGGATAAATTATTTCATATGCTTGATTTATTACTACCTGTAAATACTTTACTCCAATAAAGCTTAATAAAGTCCAAGCTATAGAGAACTCTAAACATATTATTCCCTTAAAATTATACTTAACATCAGTATAGTCCCAATATTTTTTGTTAAAATGATTTCTCATTATTATTCCGGTTACATACTCCACAATAGTTGGAATTATAAAACATAATGGTATTAAATAATAAACATTAATTTTAAAAGTAGATTCTATTACTACTAAAATGCTCATAGCTATGGCATACATAGGTTTAAATGGTCCACTTAGAAACCCATCCTTTTGAAAGTGACCTCTAATACAATAGCAAAACAAATTCTCAATTATCCACCCTACAAATCCATAGAAAAAGAAATTAAATGTAAAATATAATAAAAAACTTACAATATCCATAAATACTCCTCCTTCGGTAGTATTTTTACCTACATTTATGAATTTATTCTAAGTTTTTCTACATTATTGTTAAATTTTTTCTTAATAATCTTTCATTTAAAAAACATATTATTAGTTAGTACTGATAATATATTTTCNNAAAAGAGGTTCTTAAGAACCTCTCTTATCTTTAATATTATTATACTTAAATCTATTTTTTAAATATATCTAATAAGCTTTTAAAGAAACCTTTTTCCTCTTTAACTTCTTCTTTTACTACGCCCTTCTCTTCATCTTCTTTATTATCTGCCTCTGCTTTAACTTCCTCTGTTCTCATAATAAATTTAACTTTTCCATTCATAGAATTATTCATACCTGAAAAAGCACCATATTCCTTAGAAAGTTTTACAAGCTCATCCTTGGCTTCAACTACCCCCTGGATATCCTTTATAGCAGTATTACCTTTTTCATTAAGCTTATCTAAGCCTTCTTCTTTTAATTTTACAACACCCTTATAAAGTTCTGTATTGCCTTCTTTTAATTGATTTATACCTTTTAATAATTTCCCTGAATTATCATATAGTTCATTACTTCCATTTAATAATGATGAACCTCCAGCTCTTAACTTATTAGTACCATTTACTAAAGAACCAATTCCTTGAGATAGTGATGTACTTCCATTATACAACTCTTCTGAAGCTCCATTAAGTTTTACTGAACTTTCCTTTAAAGTGTTAGTACCTTGTAATAAAAGTTCCCCTTTATTTTTAAACTCATTTGAACCCTTAGATAATTCATTTAATCCTTCTTCAAGGTCACCTGCACCAATAGAAGCACCTTTCATTCCTTGTTGTAGTTTTCCTATGCCATCCTTTTGTCCCTGAGATACAGCTTTAATTCCACCACTTGCCTTTGCAATATTATTTGCTAATTCAGGATTAACCTTTGCAACTGAATCACCCATTGCATCTAATTGAGCTGCTATAGTATCTAAATTTGCTGTAGAATTATTGAGATTTGTTAAACCTTCATTACCTGAATCTAATCCTTCTTTTAGCTTTGTTGAACCAGTTAAACATGAATTTATCCCTTTATCTATGGAATTATACGCTGTAAATAATTTAGAAGCATTGTCTTCATAAGTTTCTATTCCTTTAGAAAATTGTCCTTGAGCATCCTTTAATTGTGAAAGTCCATTTTGTAGCTTATCAGCTCCAGATTTTAAAGTAGGAGTATTATTAGATAAGCTGTCTATTCCATTACTTAAATCATCAACTCCATTTTTTAAAGTTCCTACTCCATCATTAAATTTAGCATAGTTGGAACTTAACTGCTCTTGACCATCTACTAGCTTTTTAGAACCTTCTAACAATTCATCCCCACCATTTTGAAGTTGAACAAGGGAATCTTTCAAGCTATCTAAACTATCATCATCACTAATATTTTCTAAATCTAGTGCTTCTGTAGTTGCAACCATCATAATAGCTGGTACACTAAAGTTTGTAGTTGTTCCTTCTATTACTAAAGTATCTTTAATATCTAATATACTTCCTAAATTTAAAGACTCTTTTAATCCTGGTGCAGAAACAAAGGTAATTGAGGAATTATTGCCATCTTGAATAAGCTTACCATTATCCACCTTTACGTCATTAAATTTATCATTAGATAACATAATTTCTGAAACTGTGACAAAAGGAACATACAAAGTTCTATTTTCTCCATTGATTTTAACTGTTCGTGATTCATTATTTTTTACTGTTAAAGTTATTTTAAAATTACCTGATTGTCCTAAAGCTTCCTTAGGCTCTACTTTTTTTCCATTAATCTCATAGTTTAGACTAACTGATAAAGGTAATTCTCTCTTACTTTCTCCTTCATAATAAAGATCTTTTCCATCTACCTTCCAAGTTAGTTCCTCTCCACTTATAGTTGGAGTTTCTTCACCCTTAACATTTTTTATATTATCTAAATTACACTTGTCCTTAAATTCTCCTAGATTTTCTTCACCATTTATCCAAGTCGATACTATCTTTTGTTCTGGTTTTCCATTACTATCTAAAATTACATATACCGTTTCATCCTTATTTATTTCTTGCGCCATTGCCACTGTAGAAGTCATCATAGCTGCTACTGTAGCTAATACTATAACCCTCTTTGATAATGCTTTTCTTCTCATTTTTATGCAGCCTCCTCACCTTTTTTTATAAAATTTTTACTTGTTTTTATTATAACTTTGTCACTAATTAACAGAATTCCTGGTAATACAAATAAGATTACAAACATACTAATTATTGCTCCTCTAGCCATTAATGTACATAGAGAACTTACCATTTCCAGTTTAGATATAATGCCAACTCCAGCTGTAGCCCCAAAGAATGTCAAAGCGCTAGTAATAATTGATCTAGCCGAGCTTTGAACAGCTATTCTCATAGCATCCATTTTGTTTGATGAAATCTCAAGTTCTTCTTTAAATCTAGAGGTTAATAATATAGCATAATCCACTGTAGCACCTAATTGTATTGTTCCTATCACTATTGAAGCTATGAAAGGAATTACACTTCCTGTATAGAAAGGAATACCTAAATTTATAAATATAGCAAGCTCAATAGCAATAACCAAAATTATCGGCAAACTTAATGACATAAATACTAGTGCTATAATTATAAATATAGCTACTATAGATGCTATACTAACATTTTTAAAATCTATATCCGAAATTTTGATTAAGTCATTAGTCAACGGAGCTTCTCCACTTACTAATCCATCAGAATCATATTTTTTTACTATGTCATTTATTTTTACAAGTTGTTCCTTTACCTCATCTGTTGCTGCTTTATATTCTGAGTTTACTACAAAAAGCTCATAACCTCCTGATCTTATCTTTTCTAATAAATCTTTTGGTACAAAACTCTCAGGTACCCTTGGTCCTAATATTTTCTCTAGGGCAATTACTGAGGATACTCCCTCTACCTGTTCTAGTTCATCAGCCATAGCTTTAACTTTATAGTTATCTAAGGTATCTTTAATCAAAATCATGTTTGTAGATGTCATTCCATAGTCGTTCTTCAACTTATTAGTGCCTACTATTGATGGTAAATCCTTTGGAAGAGACTCATCTAAATTGTAATATACTTTAGCATTAATCTTACCTATAAACGCAGGGATAAATACTAAAATTCCTATTATCACAAAAGCTTTATGGTGCTTTACCACAAATTCAGAAGTCTTCTCAAAGGTTGGTAGTAAAGTTTTATGTTTATATTTATGAATAACTCTATCAAATGTAAGAATTAAAGCAGGTAAAATAGTTACTGTACATATAACTCCAAGAAGTACTCCTTTAGCCATAACCAGTCCTATATCTTTACCAAGAGCTAAATCCATTGTACAAAGAGCTAAAAATCCAGCTATTGTAGTTAACGAGCTTCCTGCTACAGAAGTCATTGTATTTGCTATAGCATTTGCCATAGCTATTACTTTGTCCTTTTGAACTTCTCTTTCTTCATCATATCTGTGAAGTAAGAAAATTGAGTAATCCATAGTTACTCCAAGTTGCAATATTGCTGATAGAGCTTTAGTTATATAGGATATCTCTCCAAAAATAATATTACTTCCCATATTATAAATTACTGCAATTCCTATACTCCCTAAGAATATAACTGGTATTACCACTGAATCCATAGTCAGTGCTAGAACTATTAAAGATAATACTACTGCTATTAATACATAAAATGGAGTTTCCTTATCTGATAAGTCCTTAGTATCTTTAACTATTCCAGCCATCCCACTTAGAAAGCTTTGTTCTCCAGCAACCTTTCTTATATCTTCTACAGCATTTTGTGTAATAATATTAGCACTACCTTCCTCTAACATTATTACCATCATAGTTGAACCCTTAGCATAAAATACATCTTGTATGCTACTAGGAAGTATATCCTTAGGAATTGGTGAATCTAAAACATCATTTATCCACAATACCTTTTGTACTCCTTGAATTTTTTCCACCTTTTCCTTTATTTTTACTACATCCTTATCTTCCATACCTTCTACTATCAGCATACTAAGTGATCCACAATCAAAATCTCTTTTTAGAATCTCTTCTGCCCTTACAGTTTCTAAATCATCTGGTAAGTAGCTTAGTATATCGTAATTGATTTTAGTCTTAATAAACCCTAATACAGATGGAATAAGTAATAAAAATGCTAAAACTAAAATTATAACTCTACTCTCAGCTATCTTCTTAGATATATTTGTCATAGTTCATGTCCATCTCCCTTTCCTTAATATCTCTCAATTTTATACCGACCAGTCAGTTTCATCAATTGTCACTTGCCTTAAATTTCTTGGATTTTTCACACTTTAAAACGTTTTCATAGCATATTATCTTAATTTATCTTCACTTTTCATAGCATCATCTATTTTAAAAGTAATATTTTTACAATAATGAATCTCTAATCCTATATTCCTTCAATAAAAATTAACTTTACTCTTTATCCCCATTGATAATCGTCATTCTGATTTCATTGAAATTTTCTGAAAATTGAACCTTTGTTTCATATATGTAGATATCTTCATTAAAAGGAAAAAGTACATTAACAAAATATTTACTTGTTAATATTTTGTAACAACAGATACTTACTTTTAAAATCTATTTCATTTGTAAAATAAAAATAGCAAGAATTAATTTCTTGCTATTTGCATACACTACATTGCTAAATCTATAAGAGAAGATTTAATTATTGGCATACCTTTTTCATTTTTCCCTTCTAATACCCCATAAATCCTAACTACATCTCCGTCTGATATTTTTAAACTTTTAAAATTAAGTTTTCCTAATTCCCATGTAACTACATAAGACTTGGCCTCTTCTCCTTCATCTTGTGTGATTATGAAATTAGCTTTGTCCATATTATCTCCTAAAGAATCTATTGAAGATACAACTCCTACTGCAAATACTTTTTCTCCTTTTAATTCTTCACTTTCTACTTGTGAACTTTGAACTTGTATGGCAGTATCTCTTATATCTATGTTTACATTATTATCTTNNTTCTACTGGCTCCTCAATTTGAGTTTCATTGCTTTCATCTTTGTTAGAGTTTTTAATAGACTTATTGCATCCTACCATGGAAGTAACGGCAATACCTAAACACATTATAATCAACAATACTTTTTTCATTTTTTCATCTCCTATATTCTCTCTATAAACTATATATATCAATGCGAACCTGAAAATAATACATTATTTACAAAGATAAATTATTTTTATCTATATTCTTCATAAAGTATCCCATATCTATAGGAATCATTCCATATAGGTTCTCCATCTAGAGTTCTCTTGAAAAACATATCTTGAAGCATATGTACCTCTCTTCTCATGTATAATCTCTCCAAAAGCTTCTATGAAGATTCATTCTTTACATTTACCCTTGCCACTATTCTATGAGCTTTCTTCTCCTCAAACCCATATTTTAATATTCTCCCACAAGCTTCTGTGGCATATCTTTGTTCATAAAATTTAGGATTAAAAACATAACCTAACTCCCACCGCTTGATTAACATATTTTTGTATATTTTTGTATATTTCCTATTATTCTCATAATCGATTTTATACTAAATTTAAAATAAATAAAAATAAGGCTAGTAAGACTTTCATTAGTCTACTGCCCTTAATTTCACTATTGTAAATTATATGAATTTATTTTATAATTAAAACATTTTTAGTTTAGCTAATTTAAAAATTCATCTTGAAAATATGATAGTAGCACTTTTAGAATCACTAAGCAATTCCTAATGCTACATTTACCATTTTATTTGTTCTTGTAGATGCTGCTATTATCTTTTCATAAAGTTCATTATCATTATATCCTTGATTTAAATATTTATTTTCATAATACTCAAAAGGTAGATTAGAATTATTAATACTTAATTTTTCTGCCAACATTCTATCTGCCATTAGCTTTCTAGCTTGTGCTCTATACTTATTTCTTAAAAAGTGAGCTTGCTTTGCTTGTTCTTTTATTGATAATGATTTATCTATTTCATTAATAATATTTTTATCACGTTTATTATACCATATTCTTACTTCTAAATTGTCTAATTTCCCTATTAATTTCTTGTATCTATTAAAATTATTTGCTGTTCTTACCTCTTTAACCTTTCTTACATATTTCATTTTTCTTTCTTAATCATTATATCATATTTGTTAAAATCTATCAAATTGTATCTTTTATATACCCCTTTAATCACATCACCTATAATCTTAATTCCTCCAAACCCGCATGAATAAAACAACTATTTAAATATTTAAATAGTTTCCTATATAAAT
>NZ_DHYX01000012.1:0-326 GCF_002414285.1 Clostridium sp. UBA5119
TAGAAAGCAATGGCTTTTAAACCATGAGAAGAATGTATTATTGATTTAAAATATTAGAAAGAAAAGTAAGGTGAGCAATAAATGTATAAAATTCTTATAGTAGAAGATGATTTAATAATTGCTAAAACAGTGAAGAATCACATAAGGTCTTGGGGATTTGGGGCAGAATGTTTGACTGATTTTAAGGATGTACTTGCAGCCTTTGTTTCCTATAGTCCGCAGCTTGTTCTTTTAGATATTACCTTGCCATTTTTTAATGGCTATCATTGGTGTAGTGAGATTAGAAAGGTTTCTAAGGTTCCTATTATTTTTATTTCATCAGCCTC
>NZ_DHYX01000012.1:370-11984 GCF_002414285.1 Clostridium sp. UBA5119
GATAGTATGAACATAGTTATGGCTATGAATATGGGTGGAGACGATTTTATTGCAAAGCCCTTTGACCTTAATGTGCTGATTGCAAAGGTGCAAGCTTTATTACGCCGAACCTACGATTTTACAGGACAGACTAATTTGATTGAGCATAAAGGTTCAATACTTAATATAAGTGATGCTACCTTAAATTATCAAGACAGAAAAATTGAGCTTTCTAAGAATGAAAACAAGATACTGCAGATTCTTTTGGAAAATAAAGAAAAGGTCGTGTCTCGGGATACCATTATGACAAGGCTTTGGGAAACTGATAGCTATATCGATGATAATACCTTAACCGTTAATATAACAAGACTTCGTAAAAAGCTACAGGAGGCAGGACTATCTGATTTTATTACCACAAAAAAAGGTGTAGGATATATGGTGGAATGATATGAAGAAAATAGAGGTTTTTAAGTTTGTGATTTCCTATTTTAAAATGCGTCTTAGAGGGATTATTCTCTTAGTTTTGTTTTGTATCACCTTTGCACTTGTATTTTCTTTATATAATCTCCTCGTAGAACCGATAGTTTATGCTAGTGTACTATGTGCATGCATAGGTATTATCTTCCTTATAATAGATTTTATAAGGTTATATAATAGACATAAATTACTTCAAGATTTAAAAAGCAGCATTACCTTAAGCTTTGATAAACTCCCTGAGCCTAAAGATATAATTGAAAAGGACTATAAGAATCTGATTTCTACCCTCTATAGCAATAATATTCAGATAGCTCATAGTGCAGATATGAGCCAAAGCAATTTAATAGACTACTATACTTTATGGGCGCATCAAATTAAGATACCTATTTCAGCAATGGGTCTAATTCTTCAGTCCGAGGAAAGTGAGCTAAACTCAGAGCTTTCCATGGAGCTTTTTAAGATTGAGCAGTATGTAGAGTTTGTGCTGCAGTATCTAAGGCTTGAGAGCATGTCTTCTGACCTTGTGTTAAAAAAATACAGTCTCGATGATATAGTAAAGCAGGCAGTACGAAAATATGCAAGGATGTTTGTAAGAAAGAAAATTAAGTTAGATTTTGAAGAATTAAACTGTGAGGTTTTAACGGATGAAAAGTGGCTGGTATTTGTCATTGAACAGATTCTATCAAACGCATTGAAGTATATCAAAGAGGGGACTATTTCAATATATATGGATAATTTCAGTGAAAAGACTCTTGTTATAGAAGATACGGGTATTGGCATAAGGGAAGAAGACTTAAATCGTATAGGTGAAAGAGGGTTTACAGGCTATAATGGTCGATGGGATAAAAAGTCTACAGGCCTTGGATTATATTTATGTAAGCAGATTTTAAGTAAGCTCTCTCACAGCATAGCTATAGACTCCAAGGTTGACGAAGGTACAAAAGTAATGATTAATTTGGGAACTATTGAAGTACACATAGAATAAGCTTTTGCTGCAACCTTACGGCGGTGTAAGGTTAAAGGAAGAAATGTAAGCCAAAGTTAAGGCATACATTTCTTCCTTTTGTTATACTGAACATGTTAAAAATACTTAGTGTTTGAAAGGAGAAAATTATGTCTATATTAGAAGTTAAAAAACTTAAAAAAACATATGTCAGCCGTTTTGGTACAAACCATGTTCAGGCTTTATCCGATGTGTCATTTTCAGTTGAGAAGGGGGAGTACTTGGCTATTATGGGAGAGTCTGGCTCAGGTAAGACTACTCTTTTAAATATTATTGCAGCTCTAGATAAGCCATCAAGCGGCGAGGTAGTGCTTAGCGGTATAAGCAGTATGAATCTTAAGGAAAAGGAAATTTCTAAGTTTCGTCGTGATAATTTAGGATTTGTGTTTCAAGATTTTAATCTTCTTGATACCTTTTCTTTGCAGGATAATATATTTTTACCCCTTGTTTTATCTGGTAAGTCCTTTAATAAAATGAATAATCGCTTAAAACCTATTGCAAAGAAGCTTGGAATAGATGATATTTTGCAAAAATATCCTTATGAAGTTTCTGGAGGTCAAAAGCAGAGAGCTGCCGTTGCCAGAGCATTAATTACTCATCCGCAGCTTATTCTTGCAGACGAACCTACTGGAGCATTGGATTCTCATTCAAGTGATGAACTTCTTCACCTGTTTAATGATATTAATAAAGAAGGAGAAACCATAATAATGGTTACTCACAGCACTAAAGCAGCCAGCCATGCAAGCCGTGTGCTTTTTATAAAGGATGGAGAGGTGTTTCATCAGCTATATAGAGCCTCCATGTCCCAAGAAGAAATGTATCAAAAAATTTCTGATACACTTACTATAATTGCTACAGGCGGTGTAAAAAATGAGTAAGATGTTCTATCAAAAGCTGGCTATAAATAATATTAAAAAGAATGCAAAGACATATTTTCCATATATACTAACTTGTATAAGTACTATTGCCATGTTTTATATCATGAACTTTATATCAGTAAATGATGGACTAGACACTATGTATGGTGGAAGGGAACTCAAAACAATACTTAATTTAGGCAATTATGTTATTGGTTTTTTCTCAGTGGTTTTTCTTTTTTATACTAACAGCTTTCTTATAAAGAGGCGTAAAAAAGAGCTGGGTTTGTATAATATTTTGGGTATGGAGAAAAAGCATATTGCTAAGTTATTGCTTTGGGAAACCCTTTTTGTGGCAATTATGAGCATGATATTGGGACTGCTATCTGGAATTGCAGTAAGTAAGCTTATATTTTTAGTACTTCTTAAGATTTTAAACTTTAAGGTTACAATGGGATTTGTTATATCAACTAACTCCATAATTAAAACAGTTATTCTCTTTGGCTCTATTTTTCTATTAACACTTATAAATAATATGAGACAAATTCATCTTGCAAAACCTGTTGAGCTTCTTAAGGGGGGACAGATTGGTGAAAAGGAACCAAAAACAAAGTGGATTCTTACTTTAATTGGAATTTTAAGCCTTGGAGCAGGCTACTATATTGCCTTAACTACGGAAGCGCCTCTAGCTGCACTTAATATGTTCTTTCTCGCAGCAATTCTTGTTATGATAGGAACTTGGTCTTTATTTACTGCAGGAAGTATTGCCCTTTTAAAAATGCTTAGAAAAAATAAGAAGTTTTATTATAAGACTAATCATTTTATAAATGTGTCTGGAATGATTTATCGTATGAAACAAAATGCAGTAGGGCTTGCTAACATTTGTATTCTTTCAACTACTGTTCTAGTCATGTTATCTACAACAGTGTCGCTGTATATTGGTATTGAGGATGTGCTTAGAACAAGATTTCCAAGAGACATTTCAATAAACGTAAAAAATGTATCAAAAGAAAAGACAGAAATGATTGATAATCTTATAAAAGAGCAGGCAGATAAAGATAATATTACTTTAAAAAATATAGTTAAATACCGATCTTCATATCTACCTATGATACAAGATAAGAATTATTTCACAGATAATGGCAATAATTTTGATGCAAGCAATGCAAACAATTTAGGTTTCTTAGAATTTATACCATTAAGTGAATATAATGATTTGGAAAGTAAGTCTATTACTCTAAATGAAAATGAAGTGCTACTCTTTACTAATAGAGGAGAAATAGTTGAAGACAGCATTAATATTTTAGGTAATGAGTTTAAAATAAAAGAACGTATAAATACCATGACAGTGGATGGAATAGCTTCCTCAATAGCTGCTAACGGCTACTTTATTATCGTACCTGATGAAAATACAATTGAAAAAATATATGCTTCAAGCACTCAGTCTGATATGAAAATAGAGGATTTATCTTATTATTTTGCCTTTGATACTGATGATAATGCGGAAAAGGAAATTACTTTAACTAATGAAATTAATAGCAAAATAAAGCAATTATCTCTTGATGCACGTTGTGAAGGCTTGGAAGAATCCAGGGAATCCGCTTTTTCTCTATACGGAGGACTTTTCTTCCTAGGGATATTCCTTGGAGCACTATTTATTATGGCTACTGTACTTATTATATACTACAAGCAGATTTCAGAAGGCTATGATGATAAGGAGCGCTTTGAAATTATGCAGAAGGTTGGCATGAGCAAAGAAGAAATTAAAAAATCAATTGGCAACCAAGTGCTTATGGTGTTCTTCCTGCCACTTGTAACAGCAATTATTCATATTGCCTTTGCCTTTAAGGTTATAGTGAAGCTTTTTGAAGTATTAGGTTTTACTAATGTTACATTGTTTGTAATCTGCACAGCAGGAACAATTTCTGTCTTTGCCATTCTCTATGCTATTGTTTATTTCCTTACTTCACGAGTTTATTATAAAATTGTCAGCTAATTTGTTTTTCAGTTTAATAAAAGGGACGGTCTTGAAACATACTGGATCAGATGTTTTGAGGCAATCCCTTATGTTTTTTAAACTTCAATTGCAGATAATTTTGAATACAACGTATTTAAGTATTGGAGGAGAACCAAATGTAGAGGGAGGAGGTTCTCCTTCTTATTTTGCTTTAAGAAGAAAATTAATGATATATAATTCTTTTGTAAAGTGTTGACCCTAGCACCACGTCATAGTGTAATATAAAAATATAGCTTGAATATATTAACAAAAACTCATAGCTGGCTGAGTATTAGATAATATTTATAGCTGTAAAATCAAACTTTGAGGTGTAGCAATGAGAACAGTAAAACAAGTTTCGGATTTGACAGGAGTAAGTGTACGTGCACTACATTACTATGATGAAATAGGATTATTAAAACCAAGTGAAATTACAGAGGCAGGATATAGACTTTATGATGATGAAGCCCTTAAAACTCTGCAGCAAATTTTATTTTTCAAAGAGCTTGATATACCTTTAAAAGATGTTAAAGAGATAATGTTGAGTCGATATTTTGATAAAATGCAAGCACTAAAAAATCAGAAAAAGTTGCTTATTTTAAAAAGAAAAAGATTGAATGGCTTAATAGAGCTTATAAATAAAACATTAAAAGGAGAAAGCACAATGAATTTTAGAGAATTTGATATGAGTGAATATTTTAATGTATTGGAAGAATTTAAAACAGAACACGAAGATAAGGTAATCAAAATTTATGGTAGTGTAGATAAATATAATGACCATATTGAAAAATGTAAATCTAAGGAAGATGAAATTGCTAAAATGGCTATAAATAAATATGGAAGTATTGAAAAATATTCTAAGGCTTTAAAGAAAAGTCTTAACAATAGTGCTACGTTTACTTTAGCAGAACAATATGATGAGTTTAAAAGAGATTGCTTGGAAGATAAGCACCCTAAATTAAAAGAACTATTTAAAAAGCTTACATCTGACTTAAGTAAAGATACTTCTTCAAAGGAGATTCAAGAAATTGCTGAAGAAATAACAGATATAGCTAAAAAAGATTATGAAATTTTCAAAATGGATAATGGCAATGATCATTGGTACTATATGGTGCAAATTTATTTGGTATATCCTAAGTGGATAGAAGAAGTGGATAAGAAATATGGAAATGGTGCATCTAAATTTATCGGAGAAGCTCTAAAAAATTATTTGGGAGATAGGCAGCCTAAATTAGAAGAACTATATAAAAAGCTTACATCGGACTTAAGTAAAGATCCTTATTCAAAAGAGGTTCAACAAATTGTTGAAGAAATATCAGATGCAACTAAAAAAAGTCAAGGATTTTACAAAGTAGATGAGGGAGAGAATCATTGGGGTTATACAGCAGAGCTTTATTTATCAAATTCCACATGGATAAAAGCCATTGATAAACAATATGGAAGTGGAGCATCTAAATTTATGGGGGAAGCTTTAAAGTTTTATTCTGAAAATAGTAAGTAATGAATTAAAAACTATGAAGGATTTGCCATATAGAAAGAAGGTTACAAGTATTAACGTAGATACTCAAAAAATGAACTGCAATTAAATAATTAGAAGTTAAAAATCGCATAATTCAAGAAAGGAAATTATGCGATTTTTCACACTCTCATTTTCTATATATAAACTAGTAATTTTATTTCTTAATATTATCTAATTCTATGATAAATTCATCTCCAATTGGAGTAAAGTCTTCTGATGGCCATTTCGTAGCATATAGAGTCAGTGTAAGCTTTTTAGCATCTGTGCTGATTCCACCGTTATTACAGAACCAGCCTTTACCATTTTCACCATGCAGTCTTTTTAAATTAAATTTTACTTCGTTTCCAAGATCATCGGTACCTCTTAGTTCCATAATATAATCGGTGTTATAGCTACCTAATACGTCTGAAACATTAAAAAATATTTTTTGACCTAGATCATTGCTAGTATACTCTGTTATTTGTACATCTTGTTCAGAGGATAATGAGAAGCTTTCATCCATTGGAAAATGATAAGTATCTTTAGATAGAGCTTTTCCGTCCGCAGTAAAATTGAATCTCCAATTTCCTTCTACAAAAGTTTCATTTGTGACTCCTGTAATTTCATTATAAGTTCCTGATGTTTGTATTTTATTATAAATAATCTCAATATTAAGTTTTGTATTGGTATCTATTTCTGCATTAAAATCTTCTGTATTATACAACTCGCATGTACTTATTAATTCCACAGTATAATTATCCAATCGATTAATTTCCTGACCTCCAATAAGATAAAAATGGTTTCCATTCACATACATATCTGCAGAAGGAAATAGAAAATTACCTGTAGGTTTGTCTGATTTAATTGTACTAGTTACTATCATTTCATTTTTATCAATAATAACCTTGTTTAGTGTTATAGTATATCCTTTATCTGATTTGGAAGTATTGATTACTGTTGTATAATCCAGTAATTCTTCATCAACTTTATTAATTCCTAGAAAATCACTAATCAGTGAAGTAATACTTTGGGCTGTAGCATTTATTTCACTGCCAAAGATAGCATTTGTAAATAGTAATATTGCAAATGTTACACATGCTACACTTATAATACGCTTATAGTTTAGTTTCTTTTTGAATTTATTGCGTACCATCCGTTTCATTTTTCTTTTTTCTATATCTGTTAAGTCCTCTTTTTTAAAAAAATCTATATCTGTTTCTACGTCATTTAGTAAAGAATATATTTCATTCATTAAAATTGCTCCTTTCTAAGTTGAGAATAACATTTTCTGATTTTCTTCTTTCCTCTAGAAACGCGATTATAAACCACCGCTTTTTCTATACCCATATCTATGGCTACAGATTCCACAGTATTCTCATCAACAAATAATCGTTTAAAGATCATCTTGTCTTTTTCGTTAAGATAGGATAACATTTTCTCTACTTCTTCAGAGATTTCTTGTTCCAAAACATTAATATTAATTTTAGAATCAGAAACTTCACCTACAGATTCTAAAGGCTCTTCTTTTAGATAACGAAGATATCTTCTTTTACAATCAATGGCTTTGAATCTAGTGATTCCAGCTATCCAATTTTTAAAGGTGCTTCTATTTGTGTCATAACTTTCTATGTTTTCCCATATAGCAAGCAACACATCATTCATACATTCATCATGCAAGTTTGGAAGTTGATATAACTGCTTTTTTACAACTGTATTTAGAATCCATCCGTATTCAGATATAACAAATTCTAGAGCTTTTTCATTTCTATTTTTTAATTGGAAGATAAAGTTTTGTTCTGTAATTTTCATTTTCATGCTCCTTATCCATATACTAGCTAATGTAATTGGCCATTACACCTATTAATTCGTAAATATGTTACGTGTTTCTATCAATAATCAGAAATATAAATTTTTATATTTTTTTATTCTTATATAAATGGTTAAATTTTCTTAGTGTAAATAATTTTAAAATTAAAATTCTATGTCTATAATTTTAGATCATTGAATTAATCACCACAGTTTTCCGTAGAGGCTGATAATCTTTTGGCTATAGCAATAATGCAAATCAAAGTTTTACCTCGTAATGATTATTTTTGGTATTATAATATTATTTGGTATAATTGTAAAGTGTTGAGTAGGAATTGATAAAAGTATTATATTGGATTATTTTAATGAATAAACAAGTTGTAGGCTTAATGGCTCTAGGGCAGCATTTAAATAAATGGTAGTTACTGAAAGAAATATAAATCAATAAAGCATATATATAGTGATAGCAAAGATAGTTATTATGAAGAAGGTACAGTGGAAGATTCAGTTAATTTAATGATTGGATATTTTATAATTGGGACAGGTGTTGGAATAATTACAGAGAATTTTATGTGAGGACTTGTGGGTTCTTCTATAGGTATGGGGATAGGATGTATATTAGAAGTTATTAGAAGTAACAAAATAAGTAGATACGAGTAAACATTATTGAAGAGAGTTAATATTATAGATTATAATATTAGATTTAAAGGAATATTTGTGTATGTATAATCTAACGAATCAAACAATAATAGATGTTAAAGGTGGAAGTATAACTAAAAAACATAATTATGATAAAGTAATTTTAGTAGGAACTTATTTATATAAAGATAGTGGCTATGTAGAGAATGTGAATATAGTAGTAAATGAACAAGATGGATCTGTTATAACTACAAAAATACCCNNATGGAAAAGATGAAGTAATGGTAAGAGGTGAATATGGAGGATCAGGAGGGTATGCTATAGCAGCGATTTATGATTACATAAATGGAAAGCTTGTAGAAATATTTAATCCAGATATGTTTTCAGAAAAGTATGTATTCACGGCAAAGTATTTAGATGAATATAAAGTTCTAGTAGAGTCAGTTACCTTAAAGGAAAAATTTACTTTTGATATTTCACAAAGTCCAGCTATATATATAAATATGATATATGATGAAAATAAGAAAGTTAAATCAAAAGAAGTACCTACCGTCTCAGCAATTAATGAGGCATTTCCAATTAAGCTTGTATATGAAGAAAACTATTATTTATTTTTAAGACAAAGAGTGATTGGAGTTAATAATGCAGATACCATAGGTTATATAGAAAGCTTTGTAAACTTATTAAACAATGATATAAAAGTAGTAGATATGGGAGCTTATATGAAAGGTCAGAAAGAAATTTTAGATAGGTATACAAAGAATTTATATGAAAGATTTAGATAATGAGGGTAAAGATGAGTTGATTTTATGGATTCACTATACTGGAGAAGCCCATACTATTGATATCTATTCAATTAAAGATTATGTCATAAAGAAGAGTAGTAAATATGATAAAAGTATATTGTGGCTAAGAGGTATGTTATAATTATATAAAATAAAATTTTTGTAATATATACAAGGAGATGGAATTATGAAATTTAGAATTGTTTCATTACCACCGTTTAAAGCTGCTTCATCAGGGGTTGATAAAAATTTTGATTTTTCTGAAGAAGGAATATTGGGAAAGTTTGATGCATATTTTTCTGACATTAAGCCATTCCCACGAGATGACTTTATGCCACGAGATTTTTTATTTTTTGATCCTGTCGAACAAGGTATGGTTTGGTGGTGGGCACTAAATGAGGACATGAATAGTGGTAGTAACGATGTAGTTGACTTTGATGGCGGATATTATCTTACTTACACATATAGAGACGGCGATGAAGAAATGGGTAGTAAATTGTATAATGAGGCTATAGAATACATTAATAAATCAGAATTATTTGAATTGGATGAACGCCATAATCATTATAGTATGGGACATATTATTACTCCTAAGGATATTATCAAGGCACAGGGATGGGCACAGATGGAAACATTTATACCAATTAAGCTAAGAACGGAACATGATAGATAAGTATTAATTTATAGAAAAAAATATAAGAAAAGCAGTCAGTTGATGAACTGGCTGTTTTGTGTATTTACATATATGATTAAACTTTACATATTATTACTTAACATTTTCAGTTATAATTTAATCATATATTGTAGTTTAAATAGATCATTAAAGTGATTGGTTTGAAGAAAATATACAAATAATTATAACTACTAGATTGGCTTTTTTAGTTCTTTGATAGCTGAAAACTCAAAAAAGTATTATAATAGTCATTAAGAAACGTTGCCGTTGATATCACCAAGTAACGAATTTTAAGGAGATGTTACAAATGGAACTAACCGAAATCATAGATGAACTAAAGTCCCTTGGTACAGAGCGTACGAAAAAAATTTACATGAGCAAAGGTGCGAAAGAGCCTGTTTTTGGCGTAACAATAAGCGCTATGAAGCCGATTTTTAAGAAAATAAAATACAACCAGCCTTTAGCAGAGCAGCTTTATGCATCAGGAAATTATGATGCAATGTATTTAGCCGGCATGATTGCTGAGCCAAAAAAAATGGTTGAAGAAGATTTTAACCGATGGATAGAAGGCGCTTATTTTCATATGATTTCAGACTACATTGTGGCAGTAACCCTTGCCGAAACAGATATTGCCTTTACCGTTGCCGACCGTTGGATCGATAGCGGTGAAGAATTAACAATGTCGGCTGGCTGGAGTTGCTACGATTGGCTATTAGGCACTCGCAAAGACAGTGAATTTGACAAGGATAAACTTTTAGAAATGCTTAATAGGGTAGGTGACACGATACACAACCAGCCAAACCGTACTAAATATGCCATGAACAATTTTATTATGTCCGTTGGAATTTCGTATTTGCCCCTTCATGAAGAAGCAAAGAAAATTGCTCAAAAAGTAGGAAAGGTAGATGTTTTTATGGGCAAAACCCTCTGCCAAACAAATGTTGCAACAGAATATATTCAAAATGCAGTTGATAAAGGAAGACTAGGCTTTAAACGTAAACATGTAAGATGTTAGAGTATGAAATAACTAAGATTTATTTGATGAAAGATTTAAGCTTCTTTCTAGGCATTTAGATATGGGGAAAGCTTCAATATAAAAAGATTAGGAGGGCTAAAGATGGAGAAAGAATATAATATGTTTTTAAGTAATTACATGAACGTAGATGATCCATTAAAAGACAAGGATATTATTCATAAAATGTCAGTAGTAACAGCCCATTATGCATATAGGAATGGACCAATAGAAGATATGCACGCTGATAGAAATAAGAGTATATATGATGATGATATGAAAGTATTAAATAAGCTTATTGTGAATAGATTAGCATCTATATTTAAAATTATATTAGATAGTGATAAAGTAAATCAGATAAAAGTAAAGTATGGGCGTGGTGATATAGATCGACAATTAGCAGAAGCAACAATGATATATGTTTTTGAAGAAGGGTTTATGAAACAGGAAGTAATAATAGAAAATTTAGATGATAATGATATTAATGTAGTATATGATTTTATGAAATTTAAATTAGAAGTAGTATTTAGTATTATTTTGACAGGAAATAAAGAGGAGANNATAAAAAAGTTTTTGGCTTATGGAATATTCTATGGGCAATCTTGGGATTATGCAGTGCCAGAAGTACTAACTTTTGAAGAGTTTTTACAAAAATTACAAGCCGTATAATGATGAAAGATACGGGACACTATTGGAGAAAGATGTATTAAGAAAGCAACAGATATAGCAAGGAATCTTTTTGATGTTTTAGATGATGAAATAATAGCATTAAAAAATGATTAGATTTTCCCAATCAGAAGATTATAATTTTATCAAAGTTTCAATTAAGGGAAATCTTTTTAGTAGCTCCCTTAAAAAAGTAAGTAGGGAACTATTTAAATATAAAAAT
>NZ_DHYX01000012.1:12125-12409 GCF_002414285.1 Clostridium sp. UBA5119
ATACTAATAAAAAAGTTATTCACTATTATAAAATGATTTATCTAAGTTACAATAGGGGATAACTTTTAAATCTATGAATATTTTATTACAAAAAGTTTTACCAGTACAGCAGTAGGAATAGCCGTTGAAGAAGGACTCATATCTTTACAGGACAAAGTCATAGATTATTTTAAAGTTTATAGCGGGAGGTAAGGATGAAAAAAATAATACATATATGTTTTTCTGATAGTGCCATAGGAAGTGTGAAATATGCGATAAAAAAAGATGTAATTGAAGGCGAAAAA
>NZ_DHYX01000012.1:12445-21991 GCF_002414285.1 Clostridium sp. UBA5119
AGGACTTGTTGATGATTTGTCAAACGGACCTATAGATGATATTGCTGATATGAGCAGAAGAATTGAATGGCTTAAAAAAGTATATATTGAAGAAGGAAATGAAATTTCTGAAATAATCAAGAGTCATTATAAAAAAATTATTAAAGATATAATGAAACTTAAGGATGAAGATATTTATCTATGGCACGGTAATAGTGCAAAGGAAATCTGTGGAATGTTATATATTTTATCAATGCTTGAAGAGAAAATTCAGAACGTATATACCATTAATGTATCAGAAATTACTTATAATACTGGAAAAAAGAATGAATATACACCACGGGTTGTAGGAGAGGTTATGCCTGAAAAGTTAGGAGAATTTATAGGAATAAGAAAATCCATGGACTTTGAGAGATACTCCAGTTTAATGGCATTATGGGAGAAACTGAAGAGAGAGAATTCTAATCTACGTGTTTATGAAGATAATCAGGTTAATAGTGCTCACATAGACCACTTTGATGATATGATACTATGTTATACAGATAAGAAGTTTATGCATAGTGCAAGGACAATTGGAGAAGTTATAGGCAAAGCTGAAAGTTATATTTCTGATACTTTTATTTTTTGGAGAGTAACAGAACTAATAAGAAATGGGAAAATTTCTTATAGAGGAAATTTAGATTTTATGAGGGAACTAGAAATAAAAAAGAATAATAGGTGATATTGTTGAAATTAATTTTACATCTGAAAATTATATTTTTATTTAGTTTAGATATATACATGGTTATAATGGAAACACTTTCATCGGTGGCAGAAGTAAACTCAGCATGAAGTTAGGAGCTTCAGCATCAATAGAAGAGCAAACTACTTCCATTGAGGAAATAGCTAATTCAAGTAGAAACTTATCACAGATGTTCTTAGAACTTCAAGAATTAATTGAAAGATTAAAAGTCTAATTCAAATTAAGGTAGAGTAGGTAAACTTGTGTAAACACAAATTTACCTGCTCTCTTTTTGTTGAAGTTAGTTATTTTTCCATAGCTATATAAATTATTAAGAATGGATCTTACCTTCTACCAGTGAAGAAATCGTTATAGGTTGATGCGATTTTTTCCCAGGTTATTCTATCCACAACTCCAGTTCTCCTTAGATCAAATACCTTTTGAAGACTCTTAACATTTCTTTCCGTTGCTAAGTCAAATATATTATCTATGGGTAGAATTCTTATGTTATATCCGTTTTTAGCCAAAACATTCATATACTCTTTAAGAACAGCAACATATCCATTGTTAACTCCAAGTTTTAGTTCAAATGGGAATGGGAAAAGAATATCTGATGTATTTATATCCCTACCAGAGTCTAATGCCAAATATACAAATACAATATTCCTCCAAGTATTAATATCCACCTCGCCATTTTGAACTAATCCAAAGGTTCTTTGAAATCTTAACACAGCATTTTGTGTTCTTCCATCAAAATCTCTATCAACATTAACTTCTGGTATCTCTTTATATAATGTAGATATCTTTCTAAGCATTGTTTTAAGTCTTCTTACATCTTTATTGCTAAAATTTTTCCTTAAAACATACCCTGGATATCTAGTTAAATCTTCCACTGAATAAAGTTCTTCTAAATCTACATAGGCACAGTATATAGTATTCCAAAGCCTTCTATCAACTGATTTTAAAGTAGGCAAATTAAATGCCTTTTGAAATTCTATTAAGGTTTCCAGAGTTTGATAATCAAAGATACCAGTTATAGCATTTTTCTTTAATCCATAAGCCTCTGCTAAGGTGCTTAAATATACTTGTAGCTCCCTTACTTTTCCTCCCTTAGAACCATATTTTAATCCTCCTAATGGATAATCTCCATCAAAACTTGCATCTAATTCTTCAATAATCATATTTTCTTCTGCTTCTTGATCTAATTCAGCTAATCTTTTTACAGCAGTATAAATTGCCGATAATTTATACCAGGTTGCTCTTCCCACTATTCCATCTTGAACTAAATTAAATATTCTTTGAAATACTTTAACGGATGCTTCAGTGTTAGGTCCAAAGATTCCATCTACAGGAATTAACTTAGGAATAGCAGGATAATTTTGTGATATTCTATTTAACTGTTGTTGTATTATAGTTACATTGGAGTTTCTATCGTTTCTCCTTATTGCTGATCCAGGATATGACTCAACTAACCCAGCAATTATTGGAGTTCTTTTTAGTATTTTATCATTACCATAATAATACTGTAATATTTCAAAAGCATTTCTACCACCATTTGCTAAGTCTACAGTTCCCCACTGAGATAACCCATTACATTTAGCTGTTGTACCATTGCAATATTGTGTAAAATATGGTGCATTACTATTAACTATAGAAAAATATTCATTAAAAATAGAATCTACAATTTCGCTTACATTCTCAAATACATTTCCTCCATATACAAAATATTGATCATAGGCTGTAGAATTTGTTATTTGAAATGAATAACCTCTACTTACATACCATTCTGTATAAACTCTGTTAAGGGCAAAGGTTATTTGGGCATAAATGTTGGCTCTTAGGGATTCTTCAGGCCATGTTGGGTAAACTTCATGGGAAGCAACATTTTTAATATAATCTACAAACCTGACAGTGACATTTTGCGCCCATGCACTAGGAGCTCCAAGGTGTACTGTAATATACTCTGGTATATATACTTCTCTTAATACAAAAGGTTGAGATAACACTCCAGTTTTCTGATCTCTTTGAACATCCAATAATAATTGATGAGGAGGTATAACAATCCTATTTTCCGTTGTGTTGTAAAATGCAGCTGCACCAATTTTAACTATCTCAGTTAATGATACATTTTGAATAGAAGTAGTTTCATCAAAAATACTAACACCTTCTATTAGTACATTATTATATCCTTCTGCGGTTACTAACACATCATATCTAGCATAAGGAATATATGTTTTATTCATTGGTTCTAATGACAAATTTTTATCGGGAGCATCTAACTCAATAATCTCACTTCTGCCACTTTCATCTACACCACTGTCTGTCTCAAAAATAACCTCTTTTGTTTTTTGATCTCTAATTTTTATCTTTGCACTTGTGATAGGTAAGGCTTCTTGTTCTTTTGAAAGTTGAACTATTATATATCCTTTTCCCATTTTACACCACTAAATATTACTCTAATATATTATATTGATGTAGTTTTGTTTTGATACTGGCACATTGTGTTATAAAAATAATTGTATTAAAGTCAGCGGATAAAAGCTTTGAAAGTACATTGAAGTTTCCGTTGTATGAAGCATTATGCAGATATATATTTGAGCCCTTTGCTGCAAAGGATACTGCAACTCGATTCTATAAATAAAAAACATAAAAAACCACAACCTAATTAGTCGTGGTTTTCAACAACTTTTACGTAAATATTTATATCTAGTAAAGTCTGGTTGTAGAAAGGGAGTTAAGCTTATCTAGTGGGAAGTAATAATCAATGTATTGCCTCAATACAAGGCCAGTTGCTGCGCTGTCGGGTATTACCTCCTGGCAAAGCACTTCTGAGCGTATTAAGCTTTCTGGCTCATTTATTCCAAATAGTAACCGCATGGATGTAGAACTGCTGAATCTGGGATTTATTTCGAAAATTACTGGCATGAAATCTTTAAGGCGCAATTGAATATTTATAGCCCCATAGGCTCCCAGTGTACTTGCAACCATGGCACAATAATCTGCAATGTGGTGATAATCATCAGAAACTGCAGCAATAGAAACTCCTTCCAGCAAATACCGCCTTAAAGCGATTTTGGAAATGATCTTTCCCTTTTGGTTTATGCAAATCCCTACGGTAAACTCTTGCTCCTCATCTGTAAGGTATTCCTGTATAATTAGGCTTTTCTTACCCTTTATATTTTCAAGCAGCTGCTGCTTATCCTTAACTAGAACAACACCTACTGAGCCACGTCCAAAACGCGGCTTGACTATCAAGGGAAACCCAGTACTTTCAATAAATGAGGAGAGCATACCAGCATCTTCAGGATACCTGATACTTGCAGGAATTTGAAAACCAGAGCGTGATAAATGACACATGGTCAGCCACTTATCGGTGCAAAGCTCTATCACTGCAGGAGAATTTACAAATACCTTTGCTCCTGTAGATCTTTCAAGGGATTCTCTATTTCTTGAATAAAAGGGAAGCTCTGCTGTAGAGCCGATAAATATCGCTTTAATATGATGATTTATACAAAGATTTTTAATAAACATATAATAGCTTTCTTCATCTGATACCTGTGGAGCGATAAAGCTTTTGTGGGCAAAAAATAAACCTAGGGAATATGGGTTAGAGTCAATTGCTATTGTTTCAACAGGAAGCACCGATTCTTTCAGTGACCTGATAATACCCAGGCCGTATACGGAACCTGCACCTGTAACCAACACACTGAGAGTACCATTGATTTCATTCATATTTTTGCAAACTGCTGACAATGTAATCAACCTCCTGTTCTGTTAATTCTGGGTGAACAGGTATTGAAACTACCATTATACCAAGCATAGGTTTAGCTAAAGCGATCATCATTACACTCCTCATAAATTTTTTTACATAGCTCTAGATTTAACCGGTGACCAGATCTGAAGCCTATCACATGTCCCAGTACCTTTTTCTCAAGCAAGCCAAGGTCTCCGAGAAGGTCAAGAACTTTATGCCGGGCGGGTTCATTTGGCCATTTCCACGACCTGTACTCAGCCCCTGATTTCACTACCAATACATTTGAGCTGACTTTCCCAGTTAGGTTCACAACATCTTCAATCTCTGACTCAATTATATAAGAACGGGCATCTGCCAGCTCTTTAGCAAAGGTTTCAGGAGTTATGTCCATTTCAGCTACTTGAGATAATTGGGGTAGATTGGGATAGTCAACCATATAGGTTAGTTTAAAGCCATCGTAGGGAAGAGCTATCAGGAACTTTTCATATTCCATATCCTCTAAGCTTTCACGTTTATATACAATAATGGGCTTAAGTATTTTTATCATTTCCTTCTTGGCATTTTGTTCCACTATCCCAGCTCCTGTGAGGGCTCTCTTGAACTCTTTACTGCTGTAATCTTCTGTTACGGGCAGGCTAGCCTGTTCCAGTTCAATAAATACGTTGTCCACACCTAATCCTGATAAGGCTGCCAAGGCATGCTCCGTGTGTTCGATGCGAACATCTCCATCAACAAGAGAAGTCCATCTGTATTCAACCTTTGCTTTTTCAAATGAGCATTTTACTTTAGGGCAGCCTGGAAGGTCATTACGGATAAATATTATACCTGTACTCGGCGGGGCTGGATAAAAGGTTACCTTTGCATCAGTTTCGCCAGCAATGCTAGTACCCATTAAAGAGACTTTTTGTTTAATAGTTGTCTGATTATCCATTTCAATTTCAATTCCTTTCAACTAAACTGCAGAAATCAAGAATTTGTCTGGCGCGTTCTTTATAACTATGTTTTAAATAAACCAACCGCTGACCATTGCGCGCTATTTCTTGTCGTGCTGCGGTATTTTTAAGAAAATAATTTACCAGGTCAACTGTATCTTCTGGGGAAGAGGCACATGACAGGTGAACATTATTTATAAATAGCTTGGTGATAGATTGTGTTGGTACTGTAAGCAAAAAACCGCCCGAACCTAGTACTTCAAAAGTCCGAGATGTTAACATGTCATGGTCATTTTGCAAACCTAATATAATTCTAGCTGAATTATATACTTTATTTGTTTCCTCATAAGGTAGTTCACCTTTAAGCATATGGGGTGGGATCTTAAAACCCATTAGCTCCTCATTAAAACGGTCCCATCGCTTACCCCAAATAGCAATGTTATATCCTCTTTCCACCAAAGGCTTAAGTAATATCTGAACGCTATCCTTCCGATATGACTTCCACTCTCGTCCGCCATTTCCAATTAAAGCCACATCATAATCGTATTTACTGCTTGGAGGTTCATTCTTATTGAATTCCGGATTGCAGCCAAAATCCAGATGCCCGGCGGGAAGCCCAAGCTCCCTGTATTTATTTACACTACCAGGATGTATGGTCATAATTGCATTAGGTTTATAGGTTTCAATACACCTGAAGGAACACTTTTCGGTCCATCTTGGATCTTCAGTTGCCCAATAGACATGTTTCACCTTATATTTAGAAGCTCTTTTCGTAAGCTCGTCTATATGCTCACGGCTATACCTGCGGTAAGCCCATCCCGTTGTTATCATAATATCAGGCCTAAAGTTGTCCACTGCGTCTATTATAGAACTTCTACTTAAATCCCTCAGGACAAAAACAGGGCAGTTAAGTTCCCTAAAACCCTGGGGAAGCCCAAGAGTATATTTAGAACTATGTGCAAAAAACAGTATTCTTTTCATGCTTACACCTCTTTCAACAAAAGCTTGCGTGCGCCAGTTGCCCCACAATTAAATAACATATCAACTATAGACAAATTGGGCATAAAATTGCCCCAAAGCTGTGGATATGCTATAGGCTCATAATTCAAATATTCCAATTTAATACCTTGTTTTTCAAAAAACTTTGGTTGATTATATGCCTTTCCTCCAATACCAGACAGGTAACTATCAGCAGAAAAGTGGCGGCAGATTGCAGCTATCAGTTCATTTTTTCGAAGCTCAGAAAATTGAGGTAAATCTGATAAAAACACAAGCTTTGTTTTAAGTCCCAGCAGGTCATATACTAGCTTGATGAAAGCTATGTTGGTATCTATAAGATATCCGGTATCTTGCAATACTTGCTCCATCATGGGGAAAACTTCTTTGAAATGAGGTGCTTTTGCGTAGTTTACTTTGAGTGCCATAAGATGATGCTTTTTCCAACCCGGTATAACAGTAACTTCATTAAAACGTTGCAAGCCCATGCCTTTGCGTTTCACCGGCACAGTTAGTAGCTGAGTCCCTTGGGAAGTTTTGATAAGATTCCTATTATCCAATGAACTGCCTGTTTGAAACTGAGCAGTATCTAAAATAAAAAAAATATCACACTGTGCCATCTTAACAAAATATCCAGGCCAGGGAATATAATTCGGTTGATGACCTGCTAATTTCATTACACCACTCCTTTAAATTATTTGTTATTGTTTACTTCATACAAATAGCATTCCCGCAATACCCCATGCCCTCCATAGCCTTCTTTGAAACGGAACAGCCCTGTATTGACTCTACTTCCTTTTAACTCAGTGGAAATACCCCAATCTAAATATGAAAAGCCGTTTTTTAGTCCCCATTCCATCATATGACCAAAAATAAGGTTTAGGGGCCTCTTATGCTCGAAACCATCGTGGTGGGCAATATAAAAGCAGTTTATAACCCTGTCATTCAGTAAAAATGCCAAAACACCAGCTACAGGAGTTACTCCTTCTTCATATGCTGCAAAGAGTTTTATCCTGTCTGGATAAAGGGTTTTTAGATGTTTGATTTCATCTAATGTATGTGCAGGCTTTGCATTATGATTATGTTTTAGCTTATTTTCCAGAATAGGCCAAAAATCATTTATATCGGCATCCTCCACCACTGATAACCCACTTTTCAATGCCTTCTGGTAGTTTCGAAAAGCTGTGTCACTCATTACCTGCTTTACAAAAGATTCCTCNNCTTTACAAAAGATTCATCACCTTTTTTTAGCTCAAGCACTGTGGCCAGCTCTGTATACTCAATGCTAAAACCAGAAAACCTTAAAGCAAAGTCAAGTTGGTCCGAAAGCTCCTTATGGTAAACCTTCGGAACAGGTTTTAGCCGTATATAGTCAAAACCAGTCATGGTACAATATTCAATAAGGGCACTTACTAATTCCAGGCATTTTTTAGTACTTAGACTGGACTTTATTATCAGCCCTCCATGGGAAGCGCCGGGGTGGGAAACCAGGATGCGTTTATCCTCTTGTTGTACTACGGCAGCAGGAAGAACGGCAATGATTCTCTTATCCTCCATAAATATTAGGGAATGATCTGAAAACCTGTCTGAAGGATGATAACCAAGGAATTTTCTCTCCTGCATAAAAGTACCGTTAACTGAGGAACTCACAAATTCCTCCCATTGATTCTCAAGTTCTTTTGAATAGTTCTTTACAAACAATATAATTTCACCACACTTTCCTGATTATAGTGCTTACCATTTCCATCAAAAGATGTTAATTTTCTCTCCGCCTTTTGCGAGAGATTCTGAAATGCAATCAGTTATTTTTGTCACAAATTCTATATTTTTTTTGCCGCTAATAGGCTCCTTGTGTTCTCTAATGCATTCTATAAAATGAAGACACTCCTGTGTCAGAGGTTCCAAGTTGTCTTCTATTGCCAAAAAATACTCCTGCTCTCCGTTATGGAAGATTTGGATTTTTCTATCGGCAGTCTGTGCATCGTCAAATACCAATTTTGTTTTCGATGCAACCAGTGTCATTTTCCTGGTTTTTGACCTATGAATGAAGCTGGCAAATATAGAAGCTATTTTACCATTAGGGAAACCCATCAGTATATTGATAACATTGTTGTAAGGACTTTGAATATATCTTTCACCATGGGCAATTACCCAGATAGGGTCCATCCCTATGAGGTGGCGGGAAAGATAAATATCATGAACTGCCAGATCATGAAGAACATCTACTTTTGGAGCCTGAGAGGTTGAACTGGTTCTGGACATGTTGAAGTAACATAGATCATCAAAAATATCTTTTTCTTTCAGAAGCCTCTTTATCTTTTTCACAGCAGGATGGTAAATCAATGTATGGCCGGCCATCAATACGGTGTTTTGAGCAGCAGCCAATTCAATTAGATCATCACTGTCTTTCCTGTTGGTTGTCACTGGCTTTTCTACTAGAACAGCTTTGCCTTTGCTTATTGCTTCCTTCGCCAGCATATAATGACTTTCAGGTGTTGTGGCTATAATAACTCCCTGCACCTCAATGTCATTCAATATATCTGCTTTATTTTCAGTGAACCTGGTCTGAGGGTAAACAGCAGCTGCCTGATTCAGCTTTTCATAGTCCAGGTCGCAGGCCCACTTCAATTTACAGCCCTCTATTTCATTTACAGTTTTCAGATAATTTTTTCCCCATTTTCCACAGCCTATTAAAGCAAGCTTCATCATTGCATTTACCTCTCAATTACATACTAATTATATGCCGTAGCATCATAAATTAGTATATTCATCACTCATAGGAAATGTTACTTACATTGAGGATCCTCATCTGGTAAAGCGAAAAAAATAAAAAGGGCTAGTAACTTTACGCAGAAGGTTCAAGAGCAAGCATTACACTTCCAGGCTTAAGAGACAACATCACCTATTATATTGTGCATATAATTAGAAGTTTAAATATGAGAATCTAGGTGGAAACTTTAAAAATTTTTTAGGTTAAAGCTATTACTCTTACAATGGGTGGTAGCTTTTATGTAAAAAATGATATGGAAATGTTTTTTACCATTGTAATATAATTTTCTGAATTATAAGATTATATTAAATAGAACTAAAAAAATAAAGCATGTAAATAAGGAGTTTAGTAATGAACAGTTTATTAGCAACAAAAATAAATGATTTTATGGAAT
>NZ_DHYX01000012.1:22003-22345 GCF_002414285.1 Clostridium sp. UBA5119
TTATACTGCAATACATGGGCATTTAGTGGTTCCATTTTAGTAGCTGAAAAGGGTAAGACTATCATTAAAAAAGGCTATGGAAAGGCTTCTATAGAACATAATATTCCCAATACATCACAAACAAAGTTTAGAATTTGTTCCATAACAAAACAATTTACCGCTATGGCAGTGATGATGTTACAAGAAAAAGGATTATTAGATGTTAATGAAAGCATTACTAATTATTTTCCTGAATTTCATCAATTTGATAAAAGAATAACTATACATCATCTTTTAACTCATACTTCCGGTCTTCAATATTTATTTGGACCAAACTTTCCAATAATGTATAGTAAATCAAAG
>NZ_DHYX01000010.1:0-17870 GCF_002414285.1 Clostridium sp. UBA5119
GAAAAGAATCCTTATAGATATAGAGGCTATAGATATGATACTGAAACAGGATATTACTACTTGCAATCAAGATATTATAATCCTGAGTGGGGGAGATTTTTGAATGCGGATGCGTTAGGTGGAAGTATAGGTGAATTATTATCACATAATACTTTTGCTTATTGCAATAATAATCCTGTAAATGCTAAAGACCCTAATGGATTTAGACCTATATATACTCAAGGAGAAGAAACAGCTGCAATGAGAGATGCTTCTTACGAAGTTATGGCAAAAGCTGCTCCAGCAATTAGTAATAAGCTGGGTTCTATAAGTACAAGTAAATCTAAATCAAGTTCCGGGTTTATATTGTCTGCGGTTACAGCAGTTGCCGATTCTGTAATTGGTAGCAAAATAGCTTCTAAGCTAGGTACATTTAGTAAGTATAGAGAGTGGACATACAATCCAAGTAATTATATATATAAACTTAAGTTAAACAAAACTGGTAAAGCCCTTAATGGATTAAAAGGTGTAGGGCCAGTAATACTAGGAATAACTTCTATTCAAACTGTTAATAGCATATGTAAAGGTGAAATATATGGAGCGGTGGTAGACTTAGGAGCTACAGCAGCTGGAGTTGGAGTAGGATGGGGAGCAGGTTTCTTAGCCAGTGCTGCAATTGCAACATTTTCATTAGTTGGAGCGCCAGCTATTGCTGTTACAGCACTGGGGGTTGCGGTAGGAGTAGGTGCATCTTATGTGATTAATGGACAAGCGGAGAAAATTAAGAATAAACATTATGGAAGGTGAAAAAAATGAAAGATAACAAAAAATGGTTATTTATAACTCCTGCATTATTAATAATGGTATTAAGTAGATATATACTTGCAAAATATGGTTCAGAAGCAAATGATAAATTAGGATTCTTAATTTTAGGATTAGTAATATTATTTATTATATGTGGAATACTTTATTTTGTGGTGAAAAAATATTATTTATTATCATTAGGAATATTAACTATTCTTATTCCTTTTGTAGTATATTATGTAGGATTATATAGTAAAAATGAAGTGTTTGAGACTATAGGAGTAGTAGCATTATTGCTAATTATAATAGGTTGGTGTATATATTTAAAATTATATTTGAAATATAAAAATAAGTAATTTTTAAAATTAAAAGTAAATACTTATGAAGATGATAGTTGTTCCAATGAAACGGAATAACTATCACTTTTTCCTTCTATATGATATTGATAGTTGGGAAATTATATAGCAGGAAAAAGATCATTTCATGAAGAAATAATGAATGTACAATCAAGATATTATAATCCTGAGTGGGGAAGATTCTTGAATACAGATGCGTTGATATCTACAGGGCAGGGATTCCTATGTAGTTCAATTACTGATGGAGAAACTACAAGTAAGTATACAAAAACAAAGTCTAATTATAATAAGGAGTGAAAAATTTGATTAGCTTAGATATTAAGGTGAAAAATGGATATAGTAATTATCTAAATAAAATCTTAAATGGTGTTAATTTATTTAACTATGTTTGGGAAATAAATGCTGATAATTTTTTATATCTTGATAATGGTGAGCTAAAAGAGGATTTTTTTGGAGAAGATGTTTTAAATGCAGAAGAATTCATTAAGTGTATATCAAGAGACAGTTATTACATGATATTTGCTGATATAAAAGTATATTCTCTTGGTAGTGAGCGTATCGAAATAAAAACATTCAAAGACTTTTTAAGAAGCAGTTGTGTAATGATTATTTTATGTACAGATTCATCAGTTATAGAATTTTATTGCAAAGATAGGGATATTCTTGATAAAGTATATAATAATTGTATAAATAATGGTTTTGAAAAAGTAGAATACAAGTCTGCTGCTGATGTTTCAGAAAGAAGTATGATTGCTTGGTAGGTAAAATTTTATAGCATAATAATAATCCTGCAGTAAGAGAAGAAATCTTTTCAGTTGTATCAAAAGAAAAATCAAATATATATTATAATCATAGTAATATTGAGAGCTAACATCCAAAGTGTTGGCTCTTTTCTTTTAGAAGGAAATAATGTAGTATATGAAGAAATAACTAATGGAAGTACTGTAGATTAACAGAGTTCTTAGCTTATGAGAGTGTGTTTCTCTTATAGAAGGTTAGAAATCGTTATATAGGGGCGTAGTACCCTTAGTGAAACTTAGGGATACTAGCCATCAGATAAAATTTTATATAACTATGGAGATAAAGGTCTTGTAGGCTTCGTGCTAAATGACGCTGAACAATATTTCTACATTAGAAATGCTCAAAGTGATATTATAGGAATAATAAACTCTATCGGAAAACAAGTTGTTTCTTATACCTACGATACTTGGGGTAAATTAATATCTATAACAGGAGATAAAGTATTAGGAGAAAAGAATCCTTATAGATATAGAGGGTATAGATATGACATAGAGACTGGATATTACTACTTACAAAGTAGATACTATAATCCTGAGATTGGAAGGTTCTTGAATGCGGATGGTTTAGTATCTACAGGACAAGGTATGTTATCACATAATATGTTTGCATATTGTGCTAATAATCCTGTAGTTTTTAAAGATCCATTAGGTTTTGCACATTGTATGTCAAATGAATATGGTGGTGGAGGTGGTTTCGGAGCTGCTGCTATTGGCGGTAGTGGAGCGTTAGCAGACACTGTAAAAGGAGCATGGTATGGCACTGTTGGAACAATAGGAGCTATTTGGAATATTATAACCTTTTCTAGTAATACCTCAAAAAGTAAGAATAAACCTAAACAAAAAGGAAAACCGAATGACACTGAAGTTGTAAGAGGAAAAGATGGGAAAGTTGAAAAGTATACTGTATTTGGACCCGATGGAGAATTTGTTAAAGAAGTTCGTTTAAAAGGTAAAGAACATGGACCAATACCACGTCCTAATGTTAAGGAGCCTAAATTTAATGTAAATCCCAAAATGGGTGAAAGGTTTCAAAATGGGTATAGTGTAAGACCAGCTACTGCTGATGAAATAATAAAATGGGATAGGAGGTGAAAAGATGGAATTATTTGAAGATAAAATAATTGAAGAATATATTATATGGAAAAAGGCTAATCATAAAAATTTTTCATGGTGGAATTATGTAAATATGAAGTCAGATATTCAAATTGCACTGGGATTCGCTAAGTTTTTCTATCCCGAAATAATTGAGATAGATAACTGTATCTTTATAAAGGATAACTTTTCAAGCGAAAGGTATGAACAATGGAAAGTTGTGTGTAATGATAAAAAAACTTTAGAGAAGGCTATTAATTCATATGAAATTAAAGAATTTTTTCATATGAATACAGATTTTGAAGATAAAAATATAAATGAACAAATACAAGCACTAGGAAATATATTAAAAAAATTTTGGACTTTAGGTTTTAATGAAAGATTCCCTGATATGAATATAGTTGTAGATATAATTGAAGATGATGAATCATTATATATTACTGTATTTCAAGATAGTTAATTATGTTGAAAATTATTAATAGCCGTGGTTGGTAGACATAAGTATAAAAATAAGTAACTTGTAAAATTAAAAGTAAATACCTAAAAAGGGGATAGTTGTTCCAAGCAAATGGAACAACTATTATTTTTCAATAACATATGATATTAGTTGTTAGTAAATTATATAGAAGGAAAAAGAGCATTTCATGAAGAAATGAAACTTAAGTATGAGGAAGTAGGCCTTGGAAAGGGATACAATGGGAGAGCAGATAACCCACATGTTAAGAAGGATCCTTCATTAATCCCAGCCTTTAGATGAACTATTCCTGGCAATGCATTGGCACCATAATATATAATAAGAGGAGGATATTATATGAAGTACTTTACTTTAGAACTATTAGATAAATCTAATAGCACTATAGAGTCAGAACGTGAAATTGCTGACAGACTTTGGATGGGAAATCTTGAAACGTATTGGAATAATTTTAAAAAATATGAGGATAGATTACCTTATAGTTTTGTAAAAGAATACAGTACGCATGCTTTCCATGACTATAATATAGAATCCATAAATTTTTATAAAGATGAAGGAAAAAGAAAGGATGCTTTTAATGTTGAATTAATAATTAGATATGATGACATTAGGTACTTAATAAAATATATTAATGTTACTAAATATAATATAGATTTAAGTATTAAAAATAACATCAAAAATAATGTCTTGCTATATAGTGAGATAATTCCAATAGATGATGCTATAATTAGTCATGAAATATTAATGTCAAATAGAAATAGTGTATACATGGAGTTTAAGAAAATTATGTTTCAGAAGATAAGTTAAAATAAATTTTTGTTCAAAATGTAATTAAGTAAACCTTAAATGTACCTTAGAAGGAAATGATGTGTTTTATGAAGAATTAACTAATAGAGTTAAATATATTATCGAGTTGAAACTTTTACTAAATGGGAAGTGAAAAATAGTATGATAAATATCTTTATGAATAAGACTATTTTACTATATACATATAAAACTAGTATAATATTTAGCTATAAAACTATATAACTATTNNCGTAAATCAAGTTTTAGTTCTATCCATTATGATGGTTATAGGAATATATGCTAGAAAGAAAGGCTTTATAGATGATAGAGTAGAGAAGGGATTAAGTGCAATATTAATCAATATAACTTTACCATTAATGATCATAAATAGTTTTTGCTTAGAATTTGATAAAGCTATTATGGGAAATGCTATAAAGATATTCTTCTATTCCATAGTTATACATTTGGTGTTACTTATTTTATCAAGATATATTTATATTAAGGCTAGTGATAGAAAAAAACCACTACTTATATTTACAACATCTTTTTCTAACTGTGGATTTATGGGTTATCCAGTATTAAACAGCATATTTGGACAAATAGGAGTGTTTTATGCTTCAATTTTTACTATGGTATTCACTGCTTTAGTGTGGACCGTAGGGGTATCTTTGTTTACAGGGAAAATATCTATGAAGGAAGCTAGTAAAAGCATTTTAAAGAATCCATCCATATGGGCTGTAATTATAGGAATTATAATATTTGTAGGTCAAATTAAACTACCCTTTGCCATTAACTCAACGGTAAAAAGTGTAGGAAATATGACCACTCCAATATCTATGATAATCATTGGCTCTATGCTTTGTGGTTCTAACATAAAGGAAATGATAGGAGATTTTAGTTTATACTATTTATCTATAGTTAGACTAATTTTAGTTCCTATAGCAACATATTTTACTATGAATATGTTTAATATAGATTCAATGTTGGTAGCTATATGCACTTTACTTATGGCTATGCCAGGAGCGGTGGTAGGACCTGTAATTGCATTATCTGCTGGTGGAGATGGTAAGTATGGCTCACAGTGTGTATTTATAACTACACTTTTATCCGTTATAACTATTCCACTATTTATATATTTAGTAAGATAATTAATTATATAGATGATAGGTTTTAGTGATTTAGTTACTTTAAATAATTATAGAAGGGAATGTAAATTACATATGTTTGATTTAGATGATTGTATTGCATTTATAACAAATAAAAGCGCAAAGAAATTAGCTGACGAATTTAATAGAAGATTACAAGAGAATGGTACAACTAGAGTACAATGGATAGCTTTATTTTATATAGGTAAATCAGGAGAAATTTCTCAAAAAGAACTTTCGGATTATATGGATATTAAAGAGTCTTCAATGGTAAGACTTATAGATAGAATGGAAAAGGAAGAGTTAGTGGAGAGAAAAAAAGATTCAGAAGATAGAAGAATAACAAAGATAATATTAACTGATAAAGGTAAGTTTTTAAAAGAAGAACTTATGCCTAGAGGACAAAAGTTCCAAGATGATGTATTAAAGGGAATATCGAAAGAAAATTTAGAGATTTTTAAAGAAGTTTTGCAAAGGATGACAGATAATATATGTTAGCTATTGACAATACCACCCCATGGTGGTATTTTTATATCATAAATACTTGTAGTACTAACCATTGCACTAGCAACTATTAAATGATATGGGGGTATAGATATGAAAAAAGATGTAAGAGAAATGTTAAATGACTTTATGAACGGACTTGGTGAATTAGGAGAAACTAATGGAGAGAATGTTAACGCTTTCATGGGACTATTAGGTAAGACTTATGAAGAGGGTGCATTAGATACTAAAACAAAGGAATTAATTAGCGTTGGAATTGCTGCATATAACAGATGTGAATATTGTATAGTTTTCCACGTTTACAAAGCTTTAGAAGCGGGAGCAACTAGAGCTGAAATAATGGAAGCTGCTATGGTATCTGTTGCCTTTGGTGGAGGTCCTAGTATGGCATATTCTGTAACTTTATTAAAAGATGCTGTTGATGAATTTGAAAAAGATTTTAACTAAATAAGATTTTAAATTTAAGACCTTGAGTATTATACTCAGGGTCTTAAATCCAGAATCTTAAACTAATATATATTTGGTATTAAAGGAGAGGTTGAAATGGATATTAAGTTGGAAAGTCTATCAGGAAAAAGTAAGTCTGCTAAAGTAGGTAAAATTAATATACAAGTTGGGGATAATGTTAAGTTAAATGATGTATTGTTTCAGCTAGAAACAAATAAAGGAAATTCACCTGTAAAAGCTAAAGGAAGCTATAAAATTGAAGAAATAAAGGTTACAGAGGGACAAGAGGTAAAGGTTGGAGATACATTACTTATAGTAAGTGGAGAAGTTTTAGCAAAAGAAACTAAAAAAGTTGATTACTTTGGTAGCTTAATAAAGGGTAAAAAAGAAAATTTAAATATAGACCTTTTAGTAATAGGTGCAGGACCAGGAGGATACGTTTCTGCTATATACGGAGCTAAGAAAGGTTTGGAAACTATAATAGTTGAAAAGGATAATTTAGGAGGGACTTGTCTTAATGTAGGATGTATTCCTACAAAATCTCTAGTTAAATCTGCTGAAGCATACAATGAAGCATTAAATGGAGAAGAATTTGGATTTGAAATAAAAGATATAAACCTAGACATGAAAAAGGTCATAGCTAGAAAAGATAAAATTAGAAATAATTTAGTTGGTGGCATCGACTATTTATTAAATAAAAATAATATAACACTTATTAAGGGAGAAGCATCTTTTATAGATAACCATAAAGTATTAGTGAAAAAAGGTAAAGATGAGTATACTATTGAAGCTAAAAATATTATTATTGCTACTGGTTCTAAAATATCAAAAATAAGTATCCCAGGTATAGAACTACCTTTTGTATTAAATAGTACAGAAGCACTTAGTAACACAGAATTACCAAAATCAATTACAATAATTGGTGGTGGAGTTATTGGGATGGAATTTGCATTCCTTTATTCAAATTTTGGTGTTAAAGTAAACGTGGTTGAATACGAAAATAGAATTCTTAACATGGTGGATTTAGATGTCTCTGAGGAAATACTTGATATAGCAAAATCAAAGGGCATAGGTATATATACAAGTTCAAAGGTTACTAGAATTGAAAAATCTGAATCAGGTGAAGGTATAGTTATATTTGAAAATGAAGGTAATGAGAAGCTTTTAGTTTCAGAAAAGGTATTAGTAGCAATTGGAAGAGAGCCTAATATGGAAGGGCTAAATCTTGAAAATACTGATATAGAACTAAATGATAGGAATAGAGGTATAAAGGTNNNNGGAATATATGCTATTGGAGATGTTAATAGCAAGATCCAATTAGCCCATGTAGCTTCACATCAAGGAATTGTAGCAGTAGATAATATATTAGGAGAAAATAAAGAAATGAAGTATGAATGTATTCCTAATGTAATATTTACAGCTCCAGAAATTGCTTCAGTTGGTCTCACTGAAAAACAATGTATTGATAAAAATATTAATATAAAAATAAGTAAGTTCCCTTTTGCAGCCAACGGAAAAGCCTTAACTATGGGTCAAGAGTATGGATTTATTAAAATAATAAAAGATTTAGATTCAGGTAAGATGGTTGGAGGATCAATAATAGGTCCAGATGCTTCATCACTAATAAGTACGCTAACACTTATTATTCAGCAGAATATTTCAGAAGAAAGCATAGCAGAAACTGTATTTGCACATCCAACTACAGGTGAAGGTATACATGAAGCAGTATTAGGATTATCTATAGGAGCAATACATTATAATGAATAAAGTAATTATTTCAAAGGAAGTTAATCCTTATTATAATTTAGCCCTAGAAGAAGAATTATTAAGAAATATAAAGTCCGAAGAAACCATATTATATCTTTGGCAAAACGAAAATACTGTAGTTATTGGAAGAAATCAAAATCCTTATAAAGAATGCGACTTAGATTATATGAAAGAAAACCATATTACATTAGCTAGAAGAATATCTGGAGGTGGAGCAGTTTTTCATGATTTAGGAAATTTAAACTTTACTTTTATAACAAAGGAAATTAAGAGTAATTTAGATAAACAACTTAAGGTTATAAAAGGTGCTGTAGAGTCCTATGGTTTTAAGGTTGAGTTTTCAGGAAGAAATGATTTGCTTTTGAATAATAGAAAGTTTTCAGGACATGCATTTTATTGTGAAGATGGTAATTATTTTCATCATGGTACTCTTATGATTGATGTAGATATTACTAAACTTGAAAAGGTTCTTACTCCATCTAAGTTAAAATTAAAATCTAAAGGCATAGAATCAGTAAAAAGTAGGGTTATAAATTTAATAGAGGTTTGTAGTGAATTAAATGTAGATAATTTAATTCAGTCATTGGTAAGTTCCTTTAATAATGTTTATGGAGATTTACAAAACTCATATATTTATAATATGAGTAGTTATGTACCTAAATTATATGATAAATACTCTAGTAAGTTGTGGAATTATGGTGAGAGTCCACAATATGATGTAATTCTCGAAGAAAAAACTGTCATAGGCAATATAGACATAAATTTATCAGTGGAGTCAGGAAAAATAGTAAAGGCTAAAATATTTTCAGACACTTTGGAGGATATAAATTTAGGAAAAGTTGAAGAACAGCTTATAGGAATTATATTCTCTAGAGATAAAGTTGTAAAATTAATAGAGGACTATGTAAGATAGATATGAGAAAAAATATGTATAAAAATATTTGTATAAATCATAATATTCTTAGGCAAAAATATATTTACCTCATCTAGATAAGTCAAGAAAATCTAATATTTTTAATATGGCTTATATTTTAATGATATAATCCATATTTTTATGTAAAATAACCTTGGTAATTAAAAATAATGTAGGGTATAATATGTATATTGTAAATATAATAGCTGACAAATAAATTATTGCTAATATATTAACATTATATTTATTATTGTAAAACTATGGAGGATTATAGCATGAGAACAATTTATAAAAATCCTAAGGAATTAGGTGCTTGTTTAAGAGATATTGTAGATTTATACAGAGATGATTTAATGACCTATGAAAAATTATCAGATAAGGTTATTAAAATTGTAGATTCCAATGTAGAAAGATTCTTTAAAAATGGAGATGTTGAAATAAAAATTGCAAATATTCTAGAGGAAGATAGAATAGCAATTATAAAAGATATATTAGATAAAAACAATTAAAAAATCTTATGGTAAATTTATAAAAAAGATGAGCTTTATTGATTAAATCCCATAAGCTTATCTTTTTTATTTTGGAGGTATATGCTATGAATAATAAATATATGAAAAGAAGTAAGGAAGAGTTGAAAAAAATATTAACCAAGGAGCAATATAATGTAACTCAACAAAATGGTACAGAACTACCTTATAAAAATGAATACTTTGACTTTTACGAAGAAGGTATTTATGTAGATATAGCAACAGGAGAACCTTTATTTATATCTAGTGATAAGTTTAACTCAGGATGTGGATGGCCAGCTTTTTCCAAGCCAATAGATAGAGATTTTATTAAAGAAAATATAGATAAAAGTCATGGAATGGTTAGAACCGAGGTGAGAAGTAAAAATGGAGATTCCCACTTAGGTCATGTATTCTGTGATGGACCTGAGGAACTAGGTGGATTAAGATATTGTATAAATTCAGCTTCACTTAAATTTATTCAAAAGGATAAGATGAAGGAAGAAGGGTATGAAGAGTACTTAGATTTACTTGATAAATAAATATACAGATGAGAGTATGGCATTAAGATGTGATTAGATGGAGTTATCTATTTAATCACATCTTTTTCTATGTTTAAGAAATTAAATATGGAAATCTACGGTTGTATTTTAAGAAGAAAAATGTGAAAATAAAGCTATGTTACTAAAAGTCTTAATAAGAGGAGGGATATAGATGTTTTGGTTTTCAGAAGATAGTAAGAAGGTAGATAAAAATATTTCAAAAGAAGATGAATTACAGCAGCTAGTATGGAATTTTTTTATGAGCAAAATTCCTAAACTAGGTTTTGAACAGAGAGAAGGACAAGAAGATATGGCGTTAGATATATGTAACGCTATAGTTGACAGACAACATACTATAGTGGAAGCAGGAGTAGGAATAGGAAAATCTTATGCATATATAGTTCCCTTACTCTATTATAATAAACTTTTTAATAAACCTGTATTAATAGCTACGTCAACTATAGCTCTGCAAGAGCAACTCATTAAGGATGTAAAAAAAATTTGTTCTTATATTAATCATAAACCAGAAATAGTTTTAGCTAAAGGCATGACTCATTTTGCATGTAAAAGTAGAGCCGATAAATATTTTAAAGAGATTAATAGGAAAGATT
The DNA here is from genome assembly GCF_002414285.1 of Clostridium sp. UBA5119. Taxonomy (NCBI): domain Bacteria; kingdom Bacillati; phylum Bacillota; class Clostridia; order Eubacteriales; family Clostridiaceae; genus Clostridium; species Clostridium sp. UBA5119. The sequence continues at coordinate 10,725 of NZ_DHYX01000010.1, forward strand.
TTAATGATAATCTAGAAACACTATGTAATTACATAAATAATGGGGTAGTAGATAGAAAAAATATAAAATTAGATGTAGATAATAATATATGGGACAATGTGAATGTAAAGGCAACAGATCATAATAGGTGTGAACATTATAATAATTGCAGTTTTATGTCTCTAAGAAGAGATATGTTAAATACTGATGGCATAATTTTATGTAATCAAGACTTATTAACTGTACATTTTCAAAAGTTAAAGAAAGGTCAAAAGGGGCTTTTAAATGAGAAAATAGATTTAATTGTTATAGATGAAGCTCATAATTTGGAGGAAAAAGTTAGAGCATCTTTAATAGAAAGCTATAACAAATATAAAATAAAATCTATTTTAGGAGATGTAATTGAAACCATAAAAATATCAGCTATAAGAAGAGAGAGTTACGAAAATTTTAATAATATAACTCATATTTTGAATGTTATTTTTAATAAACTAAATAATCAAGTAAAAAAACAAATTAACTCATCACTTAAGGGTGAAGAAATGGAAAAGTTTTTTATTAATATAGATGAAATAAGAGAAGAGCTTTTACTTTTAAATAGTAAAATTGATTTAATAAATTATAAAGTACAATTTTATAGTGATGATAATTTATGTGAAGAAGTATTCGAAGAGCTAGAGAATCTTCAAGACTTTATAAAAAGTTTGATATCTATAAAGAGCAGGGATTTATTTTGGTTAGAAAATTTTAATGATATTCATATATTTGCATGTCCTAAAAATATAAGTAAGGAGATAAATTCTTTATACTTTGATAAGTTAAAAACTACTATATTAACTTCAGCAACTATTGCAGATAAGAGTCAAGGTAGTGAAGAAGAGAGATATGAGTATTTTATTAAAAGTACAGGATTTCCAACTAGTACAGGATTTTTATCAACACCAAAACCATCACCTTTTCCGTACAATTACAATGCCATGATATATTGTACAGAAAATATGCCTCATCCAGTAGAGGCGAGAGAAAGGTTTATAAAATTGGGGGCAGAAAAAATAGTAAAGCTTCTGAATATTACAAAGGGAAAAGCCTTAATTTTATTTACATCTAAAAGTGATCTAAAGGAAGTTTATGAGATATTAAAACATAAAAATTTAGAATATAGGCTTTTAAAACAGCAACATATGTCCTCTCAGGATGATATACTTGAAGAATTTAAAAAGGATAAGAATTCTGTATTATTAGCTACAGGAACATTTTGGGAAGGAATAGATGTGCCTGGAAAATCATTATCGAATTTAATTATATTTAAGCTACCATTTCCGGTACCAGATCCAATTATAGAATATAAAAGGACTTTATCAGAAGATTTTTTAATGGAGGTAAGTGTACCATTAATGATAGTAAAACTTAGGCAAGGGGTAGGACGGTTAATAAGAAAGCATGACGATAAGGGTATAGTGGCAATCTTAGATTCTAGAATTGGTGAAATGTCTAATAACCCGTATAAAAATATAGTGTTTGATTCCCTCCCTATAAAAAATAGAACTAATGATATAAGAGAAATAGAAAGTTTTTGGATGAAAATGGATGAATAGAGCTTAAGCAAGATATAGAAAGGAAGTTATTCTATATCTTGTTTTTTATTATAAATATCATGAAATAACGGCTTAAAGCACATTAACAGTAACTTGAAAATAATTTGTATAAGTAATATAAATTAAAGTATATGGTTATATATTTATAAATATTTAATAATAAAGTAATATTTATTAAATTGAAAAACTATAATTTCTAAAGATAGAGAAATAGTTGTTTACGGTATGTTAAATAATAATTAAATATATGTTATTTAGTAAATAATATGGTATAATATGGTGTTTAGATAATATATAGAAGATTTATAAAACTAAATCTTTAATTGTTATTTTTAAGAGGGTAAAAGCTATATAGTATGGCATTTATTTAGGAGGATTTACTATGAAAATAGGAATTGATGTGGGCTCAACCACAATTAAATCTGTTGTTTTAAATAACTTTGGAGAAGTTATTTATCAATCATATGAACGTCATTATTGTAAGATAAAAGAAAAGACTTCAGAACTGCTAAAGAAAATTAGAGATAAGTATCCAAGGGAGAAGTCCATGGAACTAAGCATTTCTGGATCTGCTGCTATGGGAATGGCCGAAAAATGGAAGGTGCCCTTTGTTCAAGAGGTTTATGCAACAAGGATTGCTGCAACTACTTTAGAATCTGATGTGGATGTTATCATTGAATTAGGGGGAGAAGATGCTAAAATACTATTTTTAAAGGATGGTATGGAAGTAAGGATGAATGGCTCATGTGCAGGTGGAACAGGAGCATTTATTGACCAAATGGCTACTTTGTTAAATATGTCCTTAGAAGAAATGAATGAGACTGCTAAGGATTATAAAAAGATTTATACTATTGCTTCTAGATGTGGAGTTTTTGCTAAGTCAGATATTCAACCTCTTTTAAATCAAGGAGTTGTAAAAAGTGATTTATCAGCAAGTATTTTCTTTGCTGTTGTAAATCAAACTATTGCAGGATTAGCTCAAGGTAGAGTTATAAAAGGTAATGTATTATACCTTGGAGGACCACTAAGCTTCAACTCAGAATTGAGAAAAGCCTTTGACAAAACTTTAAAGTTAACAGGAAAGTGTCCAGATAACTCTCTATATTATGTAGCTTTAGGGGCAGCCTATTATGCTAGTGAAAAGATAGATATAGATAACTTGATTATTACTTTAAATAATTATCGTGAAGATGAAACTTATTCTATGGCACCACCACTATTTAGAACAAAAGAAGAGTATGATGAATTTAAGCTTAGACATGAAAAAAGTAAGGTGCTTATCAAGGATGAAATTGATATTGTATCACCAATAACTATAGGAATAGATTCTGGTTCTACAACTATAAAAATTGTTGCTATTAGTGATGATAAAGAAATTGTATCTTCAATTTATAGACCTAATAGTGGAAATGCTGTAGAGGTAGTTAAGGAATACTTAGAAAATTTATATAATACATATCCCAAAGTTAAAATTTCAGCAGTTGCAGCAACAGGATATGGTGAACAATTAATAAAAAATGCCTTTAAGGTAGATTATGGTATGGTAGAAACTGTAGCTCATTTTACAGCAGCCAAACATTTTATGAATAATGTTGACTTTATTATTGATATAGGAGGACAAGATATAAAATGTTTTAAAATACATAATGGAGCTATAGATAATATATTTTTAAATGAAGCTTGTTCATCAGGTTGTGGCTCTTTCTTGCAGACCTTTGCTAATGCATTAGGATATTCAGTTGAAGAATTTGCTAACTTAGGATTATTCTCTAAAAATCCAGTAGATTTAGGTTCTAGATGCACTGTATTTATGAATTCTTCTGTAAAGCAGGTGCAGAAGGATGGAGCTACCATAGAAGATATATCAGCAGGATTATCTGTTAGTGTAGTTAAAAATGCACTATATAAAGTAATTCGTGCCAGTAATGCAGAGTCTCTAGGAAAAAATATTGTAGTTCAAGGAGGAACTTTCCTAAATGATGCTGTACTTCGTGCCTTTGAACAAGAATTAAATGTACAAGTCCTTAGACCTACAATTTCTGGGCTTATGGGTGCTTATGGAGCAGCTTTGTATGCTCAGGAAAAAAATAATAATAAAAGTACTATTCTTAGTAAGAGTGAATTAGAGAATTTTAATCATGAAGTAAAAATGACTAACTGTGGGCTTTGTAATAATCATTGTAGATTAACTATAAATACCTTTGGAGAAAGCAGAAAGTATATTGGTGGAAATCGATGTGATAGACCTATAAGTAATAAAAATCATGGAGAAGTGTCCAACATATATGAGTATAAGAGAAGCTTATTAGATAGTTATCCTAAAATTTCAGGTAAAAGAGGAAAAATTGGAATTCCTATGGGATTAAACATGTATGAATTATACCCGTTTTGGTATAAATTTTTTACAGCCTTACAGTTTGAAGTAAAAAAATCTGAGCCATCTTCAAGAGAAATTTATCTGAAGGGACAAACAACTATACCATCAGATACAGTATGCTTTCCAGCAAAATTAATTCACGGACATGTACAGTCATTAATAGATGGTGGAGTAGATACAATTTTTTATCCATGCATGACCTATAATATACAGGATAGTTCAGCTGATAACTGTTATAACTGCCCTGTAGTTGCATATTACTCTGAAGTAATTGAAGGAAATATGTCAGATGTTTCAAAGGTAACCTATATTTATGATTATATAGGAATTCATAGACCTAAGGATTTTCCAAAGAAGATGCATAACATATTGGCAAAATATTTTAAGGACATATCTTTAAAAGAAGTTAAGGAAGCAACTACTCTTGCTTATAAAGAATATGATAGATATTTAAAAAAAGTAAGGATAAAGGGTGAAGAAATTATTGAGAAAGCAGAAAAGGAGGATAAAGATATAATTGTTCTTGCTGGTAGACCTTATCATATAGATAGTGAAATTAATCATGGAATTGATAAGTATATTAATAGCTATGGAGCTGCAGTTATATCTGAAGATGTGATTTCTCATAAGGTAGAAAAGGTAGACCTTCAGGTGTTAAATCAATGGACATATCATGCTAGATTATATAAGGCGGCTAAGTATATAGCAGACAAGCCTAACATGAATTTAGTTCAGTTGGTTTCCTTTGGTTGTGGTGTGGATGCAATAACTACCGATGAGGTAAGAGAAATTTTAGAAGAGTCAAATAAGATATACACCCAAATTAAGATAGATGAAATTACTAATTTAGGAGCGATACAAATAAGACTTCGTAGTTTATTTGCAGCAATCCATCAAGGGGAGGGTGAATAAGTAATGGATAAGGAAAATAAAGTAACCTTTACTAAAGAAATGAGTAAAGATTATACTATATTAATGCCTATGATGGCACCCATACATTTTGAAATTTTAAAAAATGTATTCCTAAATAGTAAATATCACATAGAACTATTAACTAATAAAGGTGAATCAGTAGTACAAACAGGACTAAAATATGTTCATAACGATACTTGCTATCCAGCTTTACTAGTTATAGGTCAAATGATAGATGCTTTAAACAGTGGAAAGTATGATATTAATAAAACAGCTTTAATTATCACTCAAACTGGAGGAGGATGCAGAGCATCAAACTATATATACTTACTTAGAAAGGCATTAAAAAAGGCTGGATATGGACAGGTTCCTGTTATTTCTTTTAATTTAGCTGGAATGGAAAAAGATAGTGGCTTCAAAATAACATTGCCTATGGTTCATAAAATGTTATCAGGAGTTATTTATGGAGATCTTTTGATGCATTTGAGCAATCAAGTGAGACCTTATGAAATAAGTAAAGGTGAAAGTGATAAAGTAATAAACAAATGGATTGAAGAGTTAACTTTGCAATTTAAAAATAATAAGGCTTATTCTCTAAAAAAAATTAAGACCAATATGGATAATATAACAAAAGACTTTGCAAATATAAAAATTCAAAAAACTCCTAAAGTAAAAGTGGGTATAGTGGGAGAGATATATATTAAATATGCAAGCTTAGGCAATAATGATTTAGAAGCATTTTTAGCTACACAGAATTGTGAAGTTATGATACCAGGAATTCTTGGATTTGTATTTTATTGTACAGATGAAAGAATAGACAATATAAATCTTTATGGTGGAAGTAAGGTAGTTAAGTTTATTGTTCAAAAATTTATGAATTACCTATTTAAAATTGAGAGTTTACTTATAGCTTCAGTAAAGGAAAATTCAGATTTTATACCACCTTCATCCTTTAAAGAAACTAAAAAGTTAGCTAAGGGTGTAGTTGGATATGGTAATAATATGGGTGAAGGATGGCTTCTTACAGCAGAAATGTTAGAGTTGAACAATTTAGGATATAAAAATATTATATGCACTCAACCCTTTGGATGTTTGCCAAATCATATAGTAGGTAAGGGAATGGTACGAAAAATAAAAAACATTCATCATGATGTTAATATAGTACCTATAGATTATGACCCTGGTGCTACTAGAGTAAATCAGGAAAATAGAATTAAACTTATGCTTGCCATTGCAAAGGAACAACTAGATCATAAGGAACTTAATATCAATCCTAAAGATATTAATAGTGATATAGATAAGGAAATTGCTTTAGTATAAAACTATAAATTTTAAAAAAGTTGTTTAATTATAAATCTGAATAGATATTAAGAAATCTATTGTATAATAAAATAATTCATAATATGGAATTAAATTAAATTGTATGATATTATTAACAGGTAGAGAAAAGAAGTAATCAAACTGTTGATAAGGCTTGTTGGTCAAGTGGTCAAGACGCCACCCTCTCACGGTGGAAACAGGGGTTCGATCCCCCTACAGGCTACCATATATTTGTAATAATTACATTGGTAGAGGTTTAAAGCCATGTTCAAGGCGCTTAAAGAGGATAATGAGATAGTTAAAATTATGGGTTATCGTAGTATGGATATTAATAAAATAAAAGATAATGAACAAAAGGCACATTATACAAAGATGTAAAACTTATATAAGATACCTATTAACAAGGATGAAGAAGAAAAGCTTGATGAAATTAATCAAATTCTACTTAATGGTGGAGATGGTAGTAAAGTATTGTAATTTATTCCTTATATAATGTATAATTAATTTATATTTACATAGGGGAAGGGGTTACATATTATGAAATGTCCTAAATGTGGAAGTCAGAATGTTACAGTTCAAGCAGTTACAACAACGAAAACAAAACATAGAGGTTGTTTAGGGTGGTTGATATGGATTATGTTAGCTATTTGTACTTTGGGTTTAATAATAATTATACCTTTAATAACTAATAGTAAAACTAAATCTAAAACACATAGTGAAGCAGTTTGTCAGAATTGTGGCAAAAGGTGGAAAGCATAAAATAAATTTAAGCACTTACTTTAAAATGTACCCTATATAATAGACACTTTAAAAAAAGTCTATTATATAGGGTATTTTTATGTATAATAAAATTAATATATAGCTTTAGGAGTGATAATATGAGCAACAAATACCTGGTAAGGTGTTGTTAACAGATATAACTTATTTATTTTATAAGAATGGTCAAAAGGCTTATTTGTCAAC
>NZ_DHYX01000005.1:0-1956 GCF_002414285.1 Clostridium sp. UBA5119
ACTTCTTACTTCTTCCTTATTTCTAAATTGACTATTATAAAGCTTCTCGTAAAAACCACCCTTTACCATTAACTCTTCATGAGTTCCTTGCTCTATAATATTACCTTCATCTATAACTAAAATTAAATCCGCACTACGGATAGTGGAAAGTCTGTGGGCAATAACAAAGCTTGTTCTTCCCTTCATTATATTCTTCATAGCTTTTTGAAGTAATAGCTCTAGCCTAGTATCTACAGAGCTTGTTGCCTCATCTAATATCAATATGGCAGGATTTGATATTATAGCTCTAGCAATAGTTAACAACTGCTTTTCACCTTGAGATATATTAGATGCTTCTTCATTAAGAAACATGTTATACCCATCAGGGAGAGTCTTTATAAAGTGGTGTACATTAGCTATCTTAGCAGCTTCTATTATTTCCTCTTTCGTAGCATCAAATCTACCATACTTTATATTATCGTAAATTGTACCATTATACAGCCATGTATCTTGAAGAACCATTCCAAATATTGACCGTAGCTCTTCCCTCTTCATATCTCTAATGTCTACTCCATCTACCTTTATAGCTCCCTCTTTGACATCATAAAATCTCATAAGTAAGTTTATAAGAGTAGTTTTACCTGCTCCTGTAGGACCTACAATGGCTACCATTTGCCCACTCTTTACCTCTGCACTTAAGTCTTTTATTAATGGCTTGTCGTCACTATACCCAAACTTAACATGTTCAAAGGTAACATTACCACGTGGATTTTCTAATTTTATTGAATCTTCTTTATCTGAAATTTCTTCCTCCTCATTTAATATTTCAAATACACGATCAACTGCTGCAAAAGCTGATTGTATAGCTGAGGATAATTGAGTTACCTGAGAAAGAGGTTGATTTATCTGCCATATATAACGAATAAATGCTTGTAGGTTTCCAACAGTAATGGCACCTGCTATGGCATTAATTGCACCTAATACTCCAATGGCTGCAATTCCTAAATAACTTACTAGAGAAACTAGGGGTGACATTATACTTGATATAAATTGAGCTTTAAATCCAGTACTACAAAGTTCTTGATTTATATCTCCAAATTCTCTTATAACGTCATCTTGCTTTCCATATAGTTTTATCTCATTAAAGCCAGTATACATCTCCTGAACCTTACCGTTTAGGTTTCCTAAAGCATTTTGTTGATTATAAAACAGTTTTTGTGATCTTCCAACTATAACTCTAGATATAATATAGCTTATAGGTATTATAAGTATAGCTACTAGTGCCATCTTTACATTTATTGTAAACATCATTATCAAGGCAAAAGTTAATGAAAGAACTGCATTAACTACTTGAACAAAACTTTGCTGTAATGCATTAGATATAGTATCTATATCATTGGTAATACGACTTAATACATCTCCATAGCTATTTTTATCAAAGTAACTCACTGGTAATTTTCTAATTTTATCTTGAACTGCATTTCTTAAATCCCTCATGGTATTTTGAATTGCATTAGTTAACATGAAGCTAGCTGCATATGTTGATGCTGTACCTCCTACATATACAACGGCTAAAACTATTAAAATTTTTATTATATAATTAAAATTTACTGAAGCTCCTGCTACTCCTTTCGCCATATCAAAGGCATCCTTGGTAAGCTGAGTTATAATTAATCCTTCTGTCATGGGAGCTAGAGCAGTAAAGACCGCTGCTATAATTACAAATATTATGGCCCCTATAAAAGGCCATTTATAAGGTTTTACAAAGGGAGAAATTTTACTTACTGTATTTTTAATCTTCTTCATTATGCCAACTCCTCCTTTGTTAATTGTGATGATGCAATCTCTTTATATATATGGCAATTTTTCAGTAACTCTCTATGAGTTCCTATTCCAACTACTTCACCTTCATTTAATACTATAATTTTATCAGCATCCATAATAGAGCTTATTCTTTGAGCAACTATCAATACTACA
>NZ_DHYX01000005.1:1967-5503 GCF_002414285.1 Clostridium sp. UBA5119
AATAGATATTCTTTGCTTTTGACCTCCAGATACATTACCTCCCCCTTCACTTATTAACTCCTCAAACTTCTTAGGTTTTTTAATTATAAAGTCATAGGCTTGGGCAACCTTTGAAGAATATTCAACCTCTTCTACAGTAGCTTTCTTTTTACCAAATCTAATATTTGTATCTATACTTCCTGTAAATAACCTAGTCTTTTGAGGTATAAATCCAATTTTTTTACGTAAAGTCTTTAAATCATATTCTCTAATATCTATCCCATCTATCTTTATACATCCTTCAGTAACATCATAAAATCTAGGAATTAGGTTTATTAGTGTACTCTTTCCACTACCAGTACTTCCTATAAACGCAATAGTTTCTCCCTTTTTAGCTGTAAAGGAAATATCTTTAAGCACAGGTACTTCTCCATCTGGATAAGTAAAGGTAACTTTATTAAATTCTACAGTTCCTTCATTATTACTTTTCTTGATTCCATTCTCAGGATTCTTGATAATAGGTTCAGCATCTAATAGCTCTTGTATTCTATTAGATGAAACTTGTGCTTTAGGATACATAACAAATACAGTTGAAAATAACATAAGCGAAAACATAGCATGGAATAAGTACTCTATAAAAGCAACTAATTGTCCTACTTGAAGAGTTCCCACATTTATCATGCTACTAGAAATCCAGAATATGGATATAATTGCTAAATTAAGCACTAAGAAAAAGCTTGGCTGAGATATAGACATAAGCTTAAAAATCTTCTTTGAAATCTCAGTATAGTCCTTATTAGTTTCAGCAAATCTTTCTCTTTCATGATCATCATTACCGAAAGCTCTTATTACCCTTATTCCTGTCAAATTTTCTCTAGATATTCTGTTTAACTTATCTAAATTTTTCTGTTGAATCTCTGACCATGGATGGGAAATTTTGGCTATTATAAATACACCAACAATTATAAATGGTAATGTAACAGCTAATATACTTGATAATGATGAACTTGTTTTAAGTATCATAACTAGGCTTACTATAAACATTACTGGTGTAATCAACGCTAATCTTAGTAATATATTTATAAATTGCATTACTTGAAATGCATCGTTGGTAGTTCTAGTAATCATTGATGATATACCAAATCTATCATATTCACTATGAGAAAACTCCTGTGATTTTTTAAATATATCATTCCTTATATCTCTAGTTACATTTGTAGATATTTTAGAGGAACAATATCCTAACAATATTGTCCCTAAAACCCCTATTATAGATATAACTACAATTATAAGTCCCATTGTTTTTATATATTCTATATCACCATTAGCTATTCCCTTGTCAATAACTTTAGCCATAATAGTTGGTATTCCAAGTTCAACTAAAGCAAAGCCAAATACTGATATTATATTAATCATAAGAAGCATTTTATAATTTTTTAAGTATTTTAAAATTAATTTCATTTTATAATTCCTCCTTTGTAAATATTTTTTAATACTAATAATATAAATTAATAATTTAATTATTTGTTCTATAATTAACTTTAATTATTTACCACTATTAGAATATAATACCCACAGCTTAACTATGAAGTCAATGGAATTTATAACCGTGAATACAATTACATAAAGAATTATTAATATTTATTATTTTATTTCCTCTATGTGTGTTGCAACTTTACCCTTTTTAATATCTTCTAAAATTTTTCACCATTTAATACCACATCAAAACACATCTTCCTCATTCTCAATTTTAATTATTTCTGCATCTGTATTTTCTTCTATAAAATTTATTATATTTTCCATGGTAGAATCCACCAGAGCTGACGTTCCACAAACTCCTGCAATACCTATAACTAATGTTTGATGTATATCTTGTTCATCAACTTCGCCAACAGAAATATTAAACTTATTTCTTAGTCTTTGCATTAAACTCTTTATCACCATTCTCTTTTCCTTTAAAGAATGTACCCATGAGGCTCTTAGCGTAACACGCATTATTAATATTTTCATTGTATTATCACTCCATTAATTTAATATTTTATATTAATTTCTCCAGTTTCAATATTGTTATGTTCTTACATGGTAAACCTATTGATATTACTATAATTAAGGCTCCTAGAGCAAATCTAATGAATTACCTCCAATGTACCCTATTATTCTAATTTTATCACAATATTCCTATATATATCCTTCGTTGCTCTTCTTTTACATACATCCTATAATGATATGGGGATTTTTTTATCTTAATGTATATATAAACTTAGTATTAAATTATAAATTTTAGATTAAAATCTATAATTATATCATTTGAGGAGGTAAACTATTATGAACTCTGAAACTATCACTAAAAGGGATAATAAGATTAAAGATAGTTCTATCACTGATATGACCATTGGAAACCCTTTTAAAATTTTATGGACTTTTTCTGTTCCCATGTTACTTAGTTCACTTTTTCAACAACTTTATAATATTGTGGATAGTATTGTAGCAGGAAAATTTATAGGAGTAAATGCTTTAGCTGCTGTAGGTGCTTCTTATCCTATAACTGCACTATTCATAGCTGTGGCTGTAGGCTCTAGTATGGGATGCTCTGTAGTAGTTGCACAAATCTTTGGTTCAAAAAAATATACTACTATGAAATCTGCAATTTCAACAGCTATAATATCTCTAACTAGTCTTAGCATTATTTTAACTATCTTGGGTAGTGTTTTTTGTAAGCCTCTTATGAGACTTCTTCATACTCCAGAAAATATATTTTCTGATTCTGCCCTTTATTTACAAATATACATAAGCGGAATTATATTTTTATTTTTATATAATACTGCCACTGCCATATTTAATGGTTTAGGAGATTCCAAAACACCTTTATATCTTTTAATTTTCTCTTCTATATTTAATATTATTTTAGACCTAGTATTTGTTATAGTTTTTAAAATGGGTGTATCGGGAGTTGCCTGGGCTACTTTTATTGCTCAAGGTATTTCTTCTATCTTATCTATAGTATGTCTTATTATGAGATTACGTAAGATTAAAGTCACTGAAAAATATCCGTACTTTAGTAGTTATATTTTAAAACGTATAAGTAGAATTGCTATACCAAGTATAATGCAACAATCCTTTATATCTGTAGGTCAAATTTGTGTACAAGGTCTAGTTAATAGTTACGGAGCCATAGTCGTAGCAGGGTATTCTGCTGCCTTTAGAGTTCATACCATAGCTCTTACTTCTATGAGCACTATGTCTAGTGCACTTTCTAGCTTCACTGCACAAAACATTGGTGCAAAGAAAATTTCCCGGGTGAAAGAAGGATATAAAGCTGCAGTAGTTATAACCTTAAGTATATGTGGTGGAATTCTTATTTTATTTTTAATCTTTGCTCCAAAATTAATTGGTTTGTTTGTAGATTCTAGGGAGAGTATAAATGTAATTAATGTGGGTACTGAGTTTCTAAGAACCCTAGCACCTTTTTATTTAGTGGTAGGTCTTAAGATGGTGTGTGATGGTGTTCTCCGTGGAGCTGGAGCTATGAAAGACTTTATGTTTGCCACCTTTTCTGA
>NZ_DHYX01000005.1:5608-10107 GCF_002414285.1 Clostridium sp. UBA5119
TATTCTGGTATCTGGTGGGCTTTTCCTCTTGGTTGGATAATAGGAACTGCTTTATCTGTATACTTTTATTATAAGGGTACTTGGAAACCTTCAATTAATTAAATATTAATTAAATAATAATATTTATTCCTACTATTAAATTGTTTTAGTTGTTATAATTTGAATAACTATGGTAAATCATGTAGAATAGTACTAAATATCTAAAATCCTATAATAAACTAAAGATTACAAGGAGGTATACTAATGTTAAGTGATAATTTATTAAAAAATCTTAATGACCAAGTAAACTTTGAATTTTATTCATCTTACACTTATTTAGCTATGTCAGCCTATGCTGAATCTGTTGATTTAAGTGGAATAGCTAATTTCTTTAGAGTTCAAGCTCAAGAGGAATTATTTCATGCAATGAAACTTTATGACTATATTTTTCAAAAAAATGGTGTTGTTGAATTAGATAAAATTGATAAACCAGAGGGTAAATATGAAAGTATAATAGATGTGTTTGAAACTGGTTATAAACATGAACAACTAGTTACAAGTAGGATTTATAAGTTAGCAGATATTGCTTCTGAAGAAAAAGAACATGCAACTATGAGCTTACTTAGATGGTTCATAGATGAACAGGTTGAAGAGGAAAACACCTTTAATACTCTTCTTAAAAAGATTAAAAGAGCTGAAGATAATCCAGCAGCCTTATATATGTTAGATGAAGAACTTGCTACAAGAGTTTTCACTCCACCAACTACTGCTTAATGTGAAAATCAATTACTCATTATAATATTTAGTGAGTATAATGACAATGCAAAAGACTTACTTAGTGATACAACATTAAGTAAGTCTTTTATAATATATATAAATTTTTTATAGGGTTGCAATTATATATTACTAGGAATTTAAAATATAAATTATTAATTTAATTTTACTAGTAATTGTCCTGTCTTTACTTGTTGTCCTTCTGATACAAGAATGGAGTCAATAGTACCATCCATAGAAGCTACTATATTAGTTTCCATTTTCATTGCTTCTATTGTCAGTAAGCTCTCTCCCTCTTTAACTTGTTGTCCTTTTTCTACTAAGACTTTAATTATAGTTCCAGGAATACTTGCTCCAATCTCTAGCTTATCCTCAGCATTAGCCATCTTTATAGAGTTATCACTACCACTACTCTTTAAAGCACTTGCTGTTTTATCTTTAATTTTAATTTCTCTTCTATTTCCATTAATTTCAAAGGCTAGAGTTCTATATCCTTCTGAATCTAATTTACCTATTTCTATAAATTGAACTATAAGAGTCTTTCCTTCTGCAACTTCAACTTCACAAGTTTCACCCTCTGCAAGTCCATGGAAGAATACATCACTACCCATACGACTTACATCACCATACTCTGAAACAAATTTTAAGAAATCTTCAAATACTTCAGGATATAAAGCATAACTTATAACATCTTTTTTAGATGGATTATATTTATATTTATCCTTTAAATATTCTTCAATTTTATTAAAGTCTTCAGATGGTAATAATTCTCCTGGTCTATCCGTTATAGCCCTTTCACCCTTTAAAACTATCTTTTGTAGTTCCTCTGGGAATCCACCTTCTGGTTGACCCATCATCCCTTTGAAATAAGATACTGCCGAATCTGGAAAAGCCATATTTCTTCCCTTTTCACAGATATTTTCAGAAGTTAATCCATTTTGAACCATGAAAATGGCCATGTCCCCTACCATTTTTGAAGAAGGTGTAACTTTTATTATATCCCCTACCATATTATTTACCTCTTTGTACATAGATTTAACTTCTTCAAATCTATGACCAAGTCCAAAACTTTCTACTTGAGGTTTTAAGTTTGAATATTGTCCCCCTGGAATCTCATATTTATAAATTTCTGCTCTACCTGACTTAAGTCCTGATTCAAACTGTTCATATACCGGTCTCACAGCATCCCAATAATTTGATAATTTTTGAATTTCACTTACATTTATACCAGTATCTCTGTCTGTATTTTCAAGAGCTGCTACTACAGAGTTTAGAGCTGGTTGGCTAGTTAAACCAGACATACTATTAAAGGTTGTGTCTATAATATCTACTCCAGCATCTGCTGCCATAAGTACAGTTGCTACACCATTTCCAGTAGTGTCATGGGTATGTAAATGAATAGGTATTGAAATCTCATTTTTTAATGCTTTAATAAGTTTTTTAGCTGCATAAGGTTTAAGCAATGCAGACATATCCTTTATAGCAAGTATATGAGCTCCCATTTTTTCTATTTCTTTAGCCTTATTTATATAGTATTCAAGACTATATTTATCTCTAGTTACATCTAAAATATCTCCAGTATAGCATAGAGCAACTTCTGCTAACTTCCCACAGTTTAAAACTTCCTCAAGAGAAGTCTCTATACCCTTTAACCAGTTAAGTGAGTCAAAAATTCTAAATATGTCTATACCACTGTTTGAAGATTCTCTTATAAATTCTTTTATTACGTTATCTGGATAATTTTTGTATCCTACTCCATTAGCTCCTCTTATTAGCATCTGGAACATAACATTAGGAATTCTTTTTCTTAATTCTTCAAGTCTTTCCCATGGAGATTCTTTTAAGAATCTGTAAGCCGTATCAAAGGTAGCTCCACCCCACATCTCAAGAGAAAATAAATCTCTTCCATAGGCTGAGGTCGCCTTTGCAATGTTGAACATATCCCTACTTCTCACTCTTGTAGCCATTAAGGATTGCTGTGCATCCCTCATAGTAGTATCGGTAATTAATAGTTTTTTCTGATTCTTAATCCAATTTACAACACCCTCTGGACCTTGTTCATCTAATATTTTCTTTGTACCTTGTATGCCTTCTAAAGAGTCTACAACTGGAATAACTGGTACATCAAATTCTCTCTTATTTCCCTTAGTTTCATTTACTATTTTTTCTCCAATGATTTTTAAAACCTTATATTCTTCATCAGTTCTAGGTTTTATATCAAATAATTGAGGATTATCTGCTATGAAATTAGTATCACATTCTCCTCTTCTAAAGGTTTCATTATTTAATACGTTTATTAGAAAATCTATATTGGTCTTAACTCCAGTAATATTTAACTCTTTAATGGAACGTATGGATTTTCTAATTGTATCTTCAAAGGTTCTAGAATAAGCTGTTGTTTTTACAAGTAAACTATCGTAATAAGGACTAATTACAGCACCACTAAATCCATTTCCTCCATCTAGTCTTATCCCAAATCCTGAACCTGTTCTATAAACATCTATTTTTCCTGTATCTGGGGCAAAACTATTAGAAGGATCTTCTGTAGTTACCCTACATTGGATTGCAAAACCTCTTGGTTTTACATCCTCCTGTGAAAAAATTCCTATTTCCTTAGAATCTAAACTATATCCCTGCGCTATTAAAATTTGACTTTGGACGATATCTATTCCTGTAGTCATTTCGCTAACAGTATGTTCTACTTGTATTCTTGGATTCATCTCAATAAAATAGTGATTGCCATGTATATCTACTAAGAACTCTAAAGTTCCAGCACTTATGTATCCTACGGATTTTGCAATCTTTAAAGCATCCTCACAGATAACTTGTCTTTTTTCTTTACTTAGAGATACAGCTGGGCTAAATTCAATAACCTTTTGATGTCTTCTTTGTATTGAACAATCTCTTTCATAAAGATGAACTATATTACCATGCTTATCTCCAAGAACTTGAATCTCAATATGTTTAGGTCCTTCTAGATATTTTTCTATAAATATATCATCTATTCCAAAAGCCTTTTTTGCCTCATTTTTAGCACTTTTAAAAGACTCCAGAAGTTCTTCTTCTTTTCTTACTATCCTCATACCTCTTCCACCACCACCGGCAGCAGCCTTTAGCATGATTGGATATCCACATTCTTTTGCAAACTTAATTGCTTCTGTCTCTGAAGTAATTGGCTTTTCAACTCCTGGTATTACAGGTACACCAACTTCTTTTGCTACAATTTTTGATTTTATTTTATCCCCTAATCTATCCATCATTTCTGCTCTAGNNTCCTATAAATTCTATTCCTGCCTCTTTACACTTTCTAGCGAACTCAGGATTTTCAGATAGGAATCCATAACCTGGATGGATGGCATCTACACGCTTTTTTAATGCAAGATTAATTATTTCATCAATATTTAAATAAGCGTCAACAGGGCTCTTATTCTTTCCAATCTGATAGGCTTCATGGGCCTTTGTTCTGAAAAGAGAAAGCTTATCCTCCTCAGAATATATAGCAACAGTTCTTATTCCAAGCTCATGACAAGCTCTAAATATTCTTATTGCAATTTCTCCTCTATTTGCTACTAATACTCTTTTGAATTTTTTCTTAGTCATATAAAAAACACCACCATCTTTTATTATTTTCAACTAAAAACTTTATAAACTTATGCAATATATAATCTTTAGTTTATGCAAAATATATTTTTTTAACAAAAATAATTGGACTCCAATAACATGTTTTTAATTATATCACACACTTC
>NZ_DHYX01000013.1:0-35932 GCF_002414285.1 Clostridium sp. UBA5119
GACGCCCCCTTTCATTTTTATATGAATTTTAATATAAGTAAATATATAAAGTGAGCTGATATACCTGCTGTTAATCCACCAAAGGTATGACTAACAATAGCTTTACCTGTTAATTCTCTACACTTTAAACCATCCATCATTGCAACGTGAGTACTTAGATATCCACTCCAACACATTCCCATAGCTGTAAATACTGCAATTTCATTACCACCTATCAATCCATTTTTTAACATTTCCGGTACCAAACCAATTGCAGCTCCTGCAGCCCCTAAAGATGTTATCGGGAAAGCTATAGCTTCTGGACTTTGGAAACCAAATAATGGAACTAATATGAATTGTAGTTTTTCCCCAATCCAAGGTAAGAGTGCAATACCTTCTGATGCAGCTCCAGTGTAAACTCCAGATGCTGATGGTCCATTAGTAAGCATTAAAACTAAAGTACAAATTATTAAAACTCCTGGAATTATAGCAAGTCCCATTTGTACTCCTGAAGCTCCTCCTTCAAGCATAGCACCTATAAATCTTTCTCCAACACTTCCATCTCTAATTTCTCTATAATTCATCATGTCAAAACCAGTATCATTATCTTGTACACACATTTCTTCTTTGCCATAAATTTTTGAGGTTTGTCTAAGCATTAATCTAGTACTTACAATACTTCCTATTAAAGCTCCTACATTACCTATTATCGCTGGTAGTATAAAACTTTCTCCTATAGGTGACTTTTGTCCCATCATATAGGTAGTAATAATCAACCCCATTCCAAAGGCTGTTCCTAAATTAGTTAAAGCTGGCAACTGATATTTTTTAAAATATCTTCTAAATCCTTTATCATCTGCTAAAGTAAGTATAGCAGGATTATCAGAAAGATAGGTGGTTAAAACTCCTATAGCACTAGCACCAGGCAAATCATACAGCGGTTTCATTAATGGTGATAACAATCTGTTAATTAACGATACCACTCCAAATTCTGATAGAAGTGCAGATATAGCTCCTGCCAATACTGCAATAGCCATTATATAAAAAACTGTTTTCATTAATAGGCTATACGCAGTTTCCATTAGGGTATTAAACATATTTATTGTTCCCATAACACTTCCCATACCTATGAAAAAACCTAAAAATAAAATTATAAATATAATACCTTCTTTGCTAACGGCCTTTTTCAAACCCTTTTTATGTGTCAATTATTGCTCCCCCTTATTTTAAATTTTAAATCTTTTATGAATATTCCATATTTATTATGAATTATTTATTCATTAATGTCAATGGTTATTATTCGTAAATTTTTTCACTTATTATTTCATATTTATAAATATTTTTAAACTAAATTTTATATATAATTATTATTTGAATTTAATTTTCATTTTAACAAATTATATCCTTATATTATGTATTCCTTTACATTTTTTTTATTTATACCATATTAATTATTTCTTAGAATAAAAGGTATCTAGAAATTTTATTATCTAGATACCTTTATCTTATGACTTTTTAATCCACATTTATTTAAAACTTTACCCTACATTGGAAAAATTCTTGTTCAGAAATTCCTGAAACTCCACTAATGCAAAAACTATTACTTTCTTTATCATCAATAAATTTATTCATTATTAGCGAATCATCAAATTTAATTTCCTTAATAAAGTTAAGTTGCATATAAGATATTTTCTTTTCTGTATGCCAATCTAAAGGAAAAAAATCTTCTATAAAAGAAACATATTTAGCATTATTAACATGATTATTTATATCTATATCATTATAGTATAGTTCCCTATTTACAGTTTCTATAGCCTCACCTGGCATCTTTATCTTGTTAAGCTTATTATCAATGACATCCCCTACATCAATATTTATATCGACTGGACACATGGACGGCTTTTGCGGATGTCTAGTTTCAATATCTACAATTAAATAATATATCAAAACTCTACCAATAACTTGTCCATCATTATCTTTAATCTTAAATCTTCTTTTCATAAAGACTTTTTCACGGCCACCTAAACAAGTTTCTACTGTTATATCTTCTCCAACCTTAGGATATCTCTCCATTGTAATTTCAACTCTAGATACTACCCAAAATAATCCTTTATTCATCATAGACTGAAAATCCACCCCCAAAATTTGAGAATGACCTTCTGAAACTTGTTGAACATAATCCATTATTGTAAATAATTTAACATTTCCCTTAAAGTCTCCTTCATGAAACTTTATAGTAAATTGTTCTTTATAATTTAGCTCCAAAATTACACCTTCTTACGCCACTTTTCTTCTTTATTCTTTATTTATATTATCTTACTATGTAGATTTAATAACACAATTAGTATATCATAATTTATATATAACATAAAGTTAAGACGAGGAGAATAAGTTATGAATAATTTAACAAATAAGCACTTAGTTGTTATTTCAATTGATGGATTAAAAGCAGCTGATTTTGATATAATAAGTAACTTACCAACTTTTTCACAATGTATTCAAAAGGGGTCAGTAGTTAGAAATGTTAAATCTATATATCCATCATTAACATATCCAGCTCACACTACCATAGTTACAGGTAAGTATCCTAAAAACCATGGGGTTGTAAACAATAAATTATTACAACCTGAAAAAGCTGCTCCAGATTGGTTTTGGTTCAGAAAATATGTAAATGGTCCAACACTATATGATATGGCGAAAAGTAGAGGGCTTACTGTAGGATCTATATTTTGGCCTGTTACTGGTAGATCCTCTATAAAATATAATATGCCTGAAATTTTCTCTAACAATAAATATATATCTCAAGAAATGGCATCACTTCTAGGTGGAAGCCCTATATACCAATTCAATTTAAACAGAAAATTTAAACATCTCCTTGATGGAATAAAGGAGCCTAACTTAGATAATTTTGCTACTGCTTGTGCTATAGAAACCATTAAAAAGTATAAACCTAACTTACTTTTACTACATCTCTTAGACTTAGACAGTCAACGTCATGGTTATGGTACTGATTCTAAAGAAGCTGTAGATTCACTTCATCGCCATGATGGAAGATTAGCTGATGTAATAAAAGCTCTGAAAGAAGCTGGTATATATGATAATTCTTCTATAGTTATTTTAGGTGATCATGGATTTCAAGACTTTAATAAAGTTATTACCTTAAACACCATATTTAAAAATANNTCGGTGACAATAATCGACTTAATTCTTGGAGAGTATATGTAAAATCTTGTGATGGAAGTGCCTATGTATATGTTAAGGATGACTTTAATAAAAATCTCTCCTCAAAAGTTTATAATATTTTAAAAACCTTATCTCTTGATGAATCTAAGGGAATTGCAAAGATATATAGAAATGATGAGATAATAGATTTAGGTGGTGATCCTAAGGCTACATTTATGATTGAAGCTAAAAGAGGTTTTATTTTTATAGATAAATTAAATGATAGTATAGTGACTCCAACCACTCCTAAAGAGGGAAAATCTAACGGAAATCATGGTTATCATCCTAATAGTCCTGATATTCATACTCTCTTTATTGGATGTGGTGAGGAGTTTAAAGAAAACTTTTTTATGGATAATATGAATTTAGTGGACATAGCCCCTACCCTATCAAAAGTTTTAGGTATTAAATTTCCCAAATGTGATGGAATGGTAATTGATGAAATATTGACTATCCCTTAATTCTTTAAGAATAATCTATGATGTAATAAAGAGATAAGAATTTAAATTAAATTCTTATCTCTTTCCTAATTATTATACTATCATATGCATACAAAGCGTACTCAACGTTCCAACTACAACTCCTGCACCTACATCTGTTGGATAATGTACTCCAAGATAAACTCTTGAAAATCCTACAAGACTAGCAATTACTATAGATACTACTGCTAATCCAGTAAAGCTTAGTGCAATACTAACTCCAATTGAAAAAGCTGCAGTGGTGTGACCAGATGGAAATGAATAATCATCTACACCTATCTTCTTTATGTTTAGCGTTGGAAACTTTATATATGGTCGTATCCTATTTTTTACTCTCTTTAAAAAGTGAGTAATACCGCCAGAAGTAATAATTGATAAAGATGCTAGAAATCCTAGGTTCTTAATTTCTTTACTTTTAGACATAACAGTCATCACAACAAAAACCATACAAAATGTGGCAGATCCTAAAAATGTTATATATGGCATAATTTTATCTAAAAACTTACATCGTAATTTTTTATTTATAAATTGCAATAGTGTTATATCCACTTTTTTTATTAATTCTATCATAGATCCTCCTAAAAACATCATAAATAGATTATATATAAAAATAAGATAAAATAAAAGTTTTTCATTTAATTCTTTCTTGTTTCTCTCTTATAATAAATAATTAGATTTTATGAATATATTATTTAGATTATTATTATAGTATATTTATTAGGATAAATGTAGTTTAAATGATAAAATATTTATAAGAAATATGTTTTATACATGTTATATATTCACATTTAGGAGGTCTCTATGGAAATTTTACAATTAAAAGAAATAAAGAAAAAGATTCTAAGAAAGCTTTATAACTCTCATTTCTTAAAATCTGAAAATATATCACAAAAATTTCTTGATAAGCATATAAACTCACCAGTTTTTTTATACACACTCCAAGACATTTTAGTGGAAAAAGACTTTTCTCCATCTAAAGTTCTTTATCTATGTACTCCTTTATTAAGTGATTTATATGAAGGTGGTCCTAATGAATGGTTAGTATATTTATATAATTATGCCTTAAGCAAGAATTTTAAAGATGCAGTAACTATAGAATTAGATTCAAAATTAACTTCAGGATGTGAAATATTCCTTAGAATTTATAAGGTTCTATGTAATATAGAAAAATCCATATCTGATTCAGATAGTTGGCAAGCAAAATATCCTTTAACCACTTTAACAGATAGTGAAATTGAAGAACTAGAAAGAAAAGATGAATATTTAAAATTCATTAAAGCCTTTGACCGTGACTATGTATATGAAATGATGAAGCTTAATGGAGAAATATTTAAGTATAATACTCTAGATCACATCTGTGGTGTACATTACCTAGCTATGTTTTTAGCACGCCAACTTAAAGCTAAAGGCTTACCTATAGATTTAGGTAGAGTCTCTGGAGCTGCTGCTGGACATGACATTGGAAAATATGGATGTAAAGGTGAAGAACTAAAACGAGTTCCACATCTTCACTACTATTACACAGACCAATGGTTTAGAAAACACAATATAAACTATATTAGAAATATAGCTATAAATCATTCTACTTGGGATTTAGAACTTGAAAATCTATCCTTAGAATCATTAATACTCATATATTGTGATTTTAGAGTTAAAAATATATTTACTAATTCATATCCTACTATGCATATTTTTTCTTTAGAAAACTCTTTTAAAGTAATTCTTCAAAAACTAGAAAATGTTGATGCTAAAAAAGAATCTCGTTATAAAAAAGTATATGGCAAGTTAAAAGACTTCGAAAATTACATAAAGAGTATTGGTGTAAATGTTGACTTAGATTTTAAAGAAGACAATTTAACTTCTGCAAACCCTCCAATATACTCTTTGCTTAGAGGAAAAGAAATAACTAATAGCATGAAAAATTTAGCAATAAATCATAATATAAATCTTATGTATTTATTACGTGATGAATATTCGTTAAATACTATATTAGAACAGGCTCGAAGTGAGAATAACTGGAAAAATCTTCGCCAATATATAAGAGTGTTAGAAGAATATTGTACTTACTTTACTCAAAAACAAAAGCTACAAACTCTAGAATTTCTTTATGACAATTTAACTCATAGAGAAGATGATATTCGCCGTCACTGTGCATATCTAATAGGAAAATTAATAGCTATTTTTGATGAAGATTATAGTAAAGAATTACCTAAGAATGTATCTGTAGATAAACCTAACATAAATAGTTATCAATTATTTGAACAGTATATTTCATTAATGCTTTATCCTAGTGGTAAATTAGTAAATGCTCATAAAAACTGGATTGGCTATAATACTAAAATCATGGTTAATTCTGTTTTTATAAATTCCAGAAAAATTTTTATGAAAACATATAGAAGTATTCTCTTAAAAAACTATATGTCTCAAAACATAACTTCTTTTGAAACTCAGCTGTATTTACTCTATACCGCAAAGTATATATCTTTTGAGTCCTATGATGAAACTTTAGATTCACTCATAGAATTCATTATTGATAAAGTAAAAAAAAGAAATGTAGTTATAAGATTAGCTGCTCTTGAAAGTTTAAACGATATAATTCCTAAAATACCACCTACTCATTCTATACTTGATTATATAATTAAAAATCTTGGAGAAATTAAAACTAGAAGGAAAACTTCATCTGAAAATTATTTATATCTAAAAATTTTCACAATTCTTAATATGGATGACCATATATATCTTTTTAAAACTTACTGTAAGGAAGATTATAATAAAATCCCTGATATACTCCTTAGCAACTTGAAAACAGCTACTAATTGGGTGGTAAAAAAACATCAGATAGATATACTTCTTAATTATACACTCTATATTGCGCCAACTACAGGACTTCATACTTGCATTCACTTTTGTAATATGTTAAAAGTTAGTGCTATGGAAACTGTTAGAAATAGTGCCGGCTCTTCAANNCTTCAATACTTAAAATTATGCCTAACCTAAATGATTCAGAAAGAAATGAAGTAGCTATAGAGCTTTTACGTGGACTAGAAATTGAAGGCCAGAAATTCACAGAATATATATCACCTTTCTTAGGTCAGATAATCTTATGGCTAGCACCTAATGAATTAGATGAAATTATTGATGATTTAAAAAGCAAAATTAAAACTTCAAATGAAGATGTTAAAATACTAATTCTTAAAGCTATAGGAATATCCTTGTCTAACTATTATGTATATAAATCTCGTTTTAATGAAAATGAAAAAATTTATAATGAAAGATTAAAATCAATGTTATCTATTATTTTAAACGGTATAGGTGATTATAAGGATAAGGTTAAACAAGCAGCCATAATAACTCTGGGTAAGGATATATTTGGAAATTCAACAATTTCTTTAAATGATAAGTTATTTGTTTTTAAACTAGTAGCTAAAAAAATTCTTACTCTTATAGGTAATGATGACAACAATAGATTACTTTTATTGACCAATGCAGCTGCTCTAAATCACATCTATAGATTTATAGCAGACTATACTTTTTTAAATGGCGATATTCTTATAGATATACCTAAGAAAATAGCATTTTTCCCTGGTACCTTTGATCCTTTCTCTTTAGGACATAAGAATATTTCTAAAGCAATTCGCGATTTAGGTTATGAAGTATATTTAGCCGTGGACGAATTTTCTTGGTCTAAAAAAACCTTACCTAATCTTTTAAGAAAAATATTAATTAATTTATCAATTTGTGATGAATTTAATATATATATCTATCCTGAAACTATGCAAGTGAATATATCTAATACTAATGATTTAAAATTGCTTAAGGAATCATTTTCAGAATCTCAAATATTCTTCGTTTCTGGAAGCGATGTACTTTTAAATGCCTCTTGCTATAGTAATTCTGTAGAGGAAAATTCCATTCATACTTTTAATCACATAATTTTTGAAAGAGGTAATTCAAAAAAACTTTTAGCTGCTAAATCTCTTATAAAGGGTACCGTAGAAGTACTAAAACTTCCAGCTAAATACTCTACNNNNGTCAAATCAGAAACTATATAGATAAAAATAGAGATGTTTCAACCTTAGTAGATCCTTTAGTTTCTCAATATATACATGAAAATGGTTTTTATCAACGAGAACCTCTAGATAAGCTATCTCTAAATGAAAGTCACTTAGATTTTGAATTTATTGATGAAGTTACTGATAATATAATATTGAAATTATTCTCTCATTTAAACTCTAGTAATGAAACAAAATCTATCTTATCAAAACTTAAAGATAAGGAAGCTCCTAAACTAGTAGTAATTAAAGATTCTAAAAAAAGTGAAATTCTAGCTATTGCTGCCATGCATTGGGTTCGTTCAAATAATCTTTACCATGAGGTTAAAGATGAGAATATTTCTAGAACACTTCGTTCCCTATCTACAGGAAGAATGATATTTATAGATGGAATTTATGTTACTGATAGAGAAAAACATAAATTTCTTGAGCAAATTATTTTAACTGAGGCTTTATCTTATGCTATTTCTAAAGATTATGAATACGCTGTGTTTAATCCATGTCATAGTTCATTAACTAGCTCAACCTTAGTAGAAATAATGCTATCCCAAGGTTTTGTAAATATTGGCTCTGAAAATAAGGAATCTCCTGTATTAGCAGTTAATATGACTAGTCCATGTATTTTGAACTTAGATGTAGAAAATATTTTTAAAGAACCTTTTAGAAGTAACTCTAAAATTAAGAATGTAATTAATTCTAGAAGAAAATTATTGCAAGGTGCTCTTTCAAAATTATATCCTAATGAACTTTTACTTTGCTTTAATAGCGAGGTACTTCATCAAAAAATGATAAGAAATATTTGTTATGAAAATAATATTTCTACTTATGTAAAAGCATCTAAGGAATATGGTGAAGCTATGTGTGTACCTTATGGTGACATTTTAGATAGAGATTTAGTACCAAATACTGTTACCAAATCTCTTCATACAGAAAAGTATTATTATGGTGATATGAAGAACTTCTTTATAGGCGAATCTCCATATTATCTATCTTTAAATAACCAGCTGAAAATGATAAAGTCCTTTAATCGACCAATTTTTTTAGTAGATAACATTCTCCATAAGGGGTATAGAATGAGAGCCTTAGATCCTATACTAATTAACCAAGGAATTAATGTGAAAAAAATTCATTGTGGTATTCTCTCTGGTCGAGGAAAAGATTTAATGGATATGCAAAATAGGCAAGTCTCTAGCGTATACTTTATACCTAGACTGAAAATTTGGTTTAATGAAAATTCTTTATATCCATTTTTAGGTGGAGATGCTATATGGAGAGGAGAGTTTCCTAAACGAAACTTAATTCCATCAATTAATAGTATATTACCATACACTTACCCAGTATTCATAAAAAATACTTCCCACGAAAATGTTTATAAATTTTCTAAAGTTTGTCTTGAAAATTCTATAGAAATATTAAAAATACTTGAAAGAGAATATCATAACTTATATGGAAGAAATCTAACCCTTTCCTCACTAGGCGAGGTTATAACCACCCCTCGAAGCCCAGATATTGGAAAGGGAATTGAATATGATTTAACATCTACTCCATCAGCCCTAGTTGAAAAGGATTTAGAACTACTTACCAGACTTGAAAATATGCTATAAAAGGAGAGTTATATATGTTTTACTATATATTTAATTATAATTTAATTATAACTAATGAACCTGTAATGCGAGATGACTTTATCTCTACAGATGAAAATTTCTGTAAAAACTATACTGGCAAAATCTTTGCTTTAACTTCTATAGAATGTGAAATTTCTAGAAGAGCCTTTATAGTCTCTACTGAAAATCTTTTGTTTTTAGATAAAGAGGATTTAAGTATACTTAAATCCTCATATAAAATAAATAAAACAATACCTATCTGGCTTAAAAATGCCATTAATGAAAAAAGAGTTATTTCCTTAAATATTAATTATCCAAACTTTCTAGATGTGATAGTCTATTCTACTCCTCTAAAGTGGAGAGTAAATGTAGTTGGTTTAGGTGATGTAGGTGCCACACTATTAACTGGCCTTAGACTTCTTGGTCATGATGTAATATCAAGTTTAGGCATTTATGATAAGGATTTGAAAAAAATGAATCGACTTAACCTTGAATTATCTCAAATTTTATCTTGTGACGGTAAAGAAAATAATCTGCAAATTATTCCGTTAAAGGAAGAAGATTTATTCAACTGTGATATGTTTGTATTTTGTGTATCTGTAGGTATTCCTCCTATAGGCAAAGAAGCAAAAGATGTAAGACTTGTACAGTTTGATGATAACAGAAAAATCTNNAAAGTTTAAAGGAATCTTTGCAGTAGTATCTGATCCTGTAGATTTATTATGCAAATCACTTTTTATTGATAGCAATAAAAATAAGGCTGGTACCCTTGATTTTCAAGGTCTTGCTCCAGAGCAGATTCGCGGATATGGATTGGGGGTTATGAATGGTAGAGCAGCTTATTATAGTAATTTCAGGGAAGATACTGCGAATTATTTACAAGAAGGTAGAGCTTTTGGTCCCCATGGTGAAGGATTAATCATTGCTAATAGTATTGAAAACTTCAATGAGTATGCCTCAGATTTTCTTACTGAAAAGGCGAAAACTGCAAATCTGGAGGTTCGTGCTACTGGATTCAAACCTTATATAGCTCCAGCCCTATCTTCAGGTACTCTCAGCATCCTTGATACCATTAAAGGTAACTTCCACTATTCTTCAAACTTTATTGGTGGTACCTATATGGGGTGTAAAAATAAATTTTTACATGGATGTACAGAAAATGAAATATTGGATTTGCCTTTAGAATTAATGAATAGATTAAATAATACCTATAATCTTTTAAATGAATTGTATAATAAAAAATAATAAGAATAAACTGTTTATATATCAAATATTTTATTATAACAAAAATGATATTTATAATACTTTGTTAGGAGGGATAATAATAGAAACTTTATATGTGATAATACCAAATAAAAATACATCTCCTATATTGAATAATATGGTGTCTTATTCACTTGAAAATATAAATCATGTAGTAATAGATGATGTATATAATCTTCCTGATTTATCCTATAAAAAATTACTTTTTGTAGCTCAGGTAGAGGATGTTGGTTATGATATCCCTATGATTAACCTTCTGTCAAAACTTCTAGAGAACGGTAAAGACACCTTGCTTGGATCTACCGGTGCTATTCTGATATATAGTACTGATGACCATGGTACAAAATGTTTTGCTCAAGATATTGTATATGTTGCTAATAATATGGGATGTGCTTTTATAGGCCATCCTCTAGTGGAAGCTACTAGTTCTTTAAAAAATTTTTCAACGTGGCAAAAGACTATGGATATGTCATTAAAAGATATTTGTTATGAGCTTTGCAGGAAACTAGTCAATCGCCTTGTAAAGGATAATCCTAAGACTCTTCAAAGTGGAAAAATTTCTGTTATATACTCTAGTCCACATGAATCATCTAATACCTTAGACCTATGGCACCTAGTATCTGATCATATTAATTATTTTGAAATCAATGAAATACAAATTGAAAGAGGAGAAGTGCTAGATTGTATTGGATGTCCTTATAAACTTTGTCTTCATTATGGAAAGAAAAAAGGTTGTTTCTATGGAGGTATTATGACAGAAAATGTTCTTCCTGCCATCGAAGAAAGTGATGCAGTAGTTTGGCTATGCCCTAACTATAACGATGCTATAGCAGCTAATTTAACAGCTGTAATAAACCGTCTTACAGCACTATATAGAAGATGTAATTTTTATAACAAATCCATCTTTGCAGTAATAGTATCTGGAAATTCTGGTAGTGATTCTGTTGCTAAACAATTAATAGGTGCCCTTAATATAAATAAAGGATTTAGGCTTCCACCTTATTTCTCTATTCGTGCCATAGCTAATGATCCTAAAACAATTTTTTATGTAGAAAATATAAAGATGAAAAGTGAAGTTTTCGGTAAAATAATTATAAATAATATAAAGGTGTAGAGATTGCTCTCATACACCTTTATATTATTATTATTTTTATTTACTTACTAGCTACTTTAAATAAATTGAAGCTATTTTTTAAGATCATAACTCCAATTTGTAATACCACCTAAATCACACACATTAGAATAATCTAAATATTCTAGCATCATTGCTGCTCTAGCACTTTTATTGCCGCTATAGCAATATACACATACAGTTTCATCTTTATCCTGAACTATATCTTCAATATCATGAGAAATATCACTTAAAGAAATCAATATGGCCCCTTCTATATATCCTTCTCTGTAAGCCTGCTCATCTCTTAAATCTAGTATAACTAATCTCTCATTGCTATCCATTTTTCCCCTTAATTCTTCTACTGAAATTTTTCCCATACTTATTAACCTCTCTTTTGTTTCGATTTACAGCACCTACTCTTATATTCATAACTAAATTAATTTTATTACACTATATAATTAACTTTTTCTTATAGATTCTGTGAACATATACACTTAGTATAGCTGCAGTAGGGACTGCCACTATCATTCCAATAGCTCCTGCATACCCTCCTCCAATAGTTAAAGCAATTAAAGTCCAAACAGCTGGAAGTCCTACACTACCACCTACAATCTTAGGTTGTATAATATTACCATCAATCTGTTGATATAAAATTAAAAGTATAAATCCCCATATTCCAAGTGTAATACTAGAAAATATACCCAATACAAATGCTACCACAGCTCCAATAGCAGGACCTATATAAGGAATTACATTACATATACCTGCAATTACTCCAACAAGTACAGCAAAGGGATGATGAATCATTAACATAAGTATAGATGAAACTATACCTACAATAAGGGCATCAAGTAAAACTCCTCTTACAAATCCTCCTACAACTTCATCTAAATCTATAATGAATTGTTTAAGTACTGTTCCTAACTTCCCTGGTATAAAAGCTCTTCCAAATCTCCTAATAGTTTTAAATAACATCTCTTTGTCTTTTAAGAAATAAAATGTAAATATTATACTCAGAACAAAGTCTATCATAAAAGAACCAAAACCATAAATGCTATTGGTAATTATATTAACTATTTCTTGACCAATAACTGCAAACGCTGCTGTTACCTTATCTATATAAGTACTAATTTGTTGATAATTTATATCTAAAGTAGCAAAATACGAATTCAAGTTATTTATTCCATTTCTTACTATACTCTCATATTGTGGAATATTATTTATTAATGATTTTGCATTCTCTAAAAGAGGTGGAATTATAAAGTTAAATATCAATACTACTGATAGTATGATTATAAAAAAAACTAATACAATACTTATAATTCTATATATCCAATTAAATTTATTATTTTCCTTTACACTAACACATTTTTTAATAAAGATCTCAATACGCCTTACTAAAGGAAATAACAAATATGAAATTATAGCTCCTATTATTATAGGTCTTATTACACTTAAAAATCCTAATATTGCATCTTTAAATATAGTAATAAAAGTACCACCTCTACTTACTATTTCATAGCCTATAAATAGGGCAATTCCTGTAATAACAGCTACAACTCCAATATTTATATACTTTCTATCTATACCTAACTTTTTATCTATTCTAAACCTATCCCACATACGATTTGCTCCTTTATAAAGCTTGTTTTTATGTTGATTTAATAATATTATAATGCAAATAATTCATCTATATTTGCATTATAACACGAGTAACCTAAAATTAACAAAAAATAAATATATTATTAACTTTTAAATAATTAATTTGCAAATTAAAAGAGTTCTCAATATAATTAGAGTAGTTATTTGTAACCTTAGTTTAAATTAACTACAAATTTAATTATATGAGGAGATAAAACATGGAAAATATATTTGTTATTTTAAAAGGAATGGTTATTGGTGTGTCCAATGTTATTCCTGGTGTTAGTGGAGGAACTATGGCTGTAGTTCTAGGTATTTATGATAAACTTATATCTGCTGTAAATAGCTTTTTTAAAGATTGGAAAAAAAATATTTTCTTTCTTGCTGAAATAGCTATAGGTGCCGGCTTAGGTATAATACTATTTAGTAAATTAATTACAAATCTATTAACAAACCACCCTGAACCAACCAACTTCCTTTTCATAGGATTGATTTTAGGGTCATTTCCTATGTTATATAAAAGAGCAACAAAAGGAAAAGTTAAAAAAATAAATTATCTTTGGTTTCTTGCAACTTTCATACTAATGGTAATTATGTCTATATATAGTGATATAGAGGTTAGTACTATAGCTATGACTAGTTTAAGCGTAAAATCTTTTATATCCCTATTCCTAGCAGGATTCATTGCAGCTGCTACTATGATTCTTCCAGGAGTAAGTGGTTCTTTAGTACTTTTAATTCTTGGACTATATACTACTTTTACTAATGCAGTTTCTACCTTTAATATTCCTTTACTTATTCCTGGTGGTTTAGGTGTTCTTGTCGGTATATTGACTATGACAAAGCTCATAGAATCCTTTATGAGTAAATATCCTCAACCTGCATATTTTGCTATTTGTGGATTAATTTTAGGTTCTGTCTTTCCAGTATATCCTGGTTTTACTTTTAATTTATCAGGAATGCTATCTATTATAACTTTTTTAATTGGTTTTATTCTTACATATATACTTGGGAGAAAAGAAAATAATTAAAATATAAAAAGTAAAGACCGTTTCTAAATAAAATTGAAACGGTCCTTATTTTCTATGATAGATTATTTTCGTCTTTTAACCAAGTTTTCCATTGAACTTCAAAATCATCAAGAGAACACCTTAATATATTAAAAATACCATCTACATCGTAGTTTCTTATAATTTTATTTATTGTTTCCTTACCATGGGTTTCTTCTATATACTTGACTATAGTCCATGCCCATATCTTATATAGACTTTCATTCTCTTGGATTTCATTTAATTGTGGTATCCTGTCTTTCTTTATAGCTTCAATTATTACTTTTTTTACTTCTCCCTCTTTCCATAATTCAGGTAAATACATAGCTATTCCTTGTCCTATCCATGTAGATGAAACTTCAGAATTTAAAGATATAAATTCATGAAATATATGAACTACCTGACTGTAAATTAATTTTTTAAGCTTTTTCTCATCATAAGTATAAGTAGATTCTTCTTCATATGCAAAAGGTGATAATATCAATAAATCATTTTTAGATGTAATAGCTACTTGATTTTTCTTAGATTCATTATTCCCCCTAAGTTTTAAAATCATTTTACTTATATAATTATATTCTCTTCTGTTCATAGCTATAATAGCTCTTATAGAAAATCCTTTATCTATTAAATGAAAATAATTTTCTAATTCTTTATATGCATAAAGTATTCCCTCTTTAACTTCTACTACAAATCTCATATCATTTCCAATATAATAAACTATTATATTTTCATTTTGTACATACCTATAACTTTCTAACATTAATCTACTCCCCCAAACTCCAGTAGTACACCCCATTTTTTCTTATATATTCTATAAATACTTTACTATTCCTTTTTATTTTGTATAAAATATCTTTAATTAGTATATTGTTAAATTTATAATATTAAATTATACTTTAATTTTGCAAACTATTTTCTGTTATACTTTTAATTCTTTTAAAAGATTTTATAATATAAAATAAAAAACACCACATTAAATAAATTAAGATTTATTTAATGTGGTGTTTACTTTAGGTTAATAATATTATATTCTTATAAGTTTATTCAAAAGCAATTTCTAATATATTATAGATATCATCTCTATTTAAAGGTTTAAGTGTTCCAAGAGGTGCAAGGATTGCAGCATTGTCAGCTATAAAATCTAGTTCTTCTCTCTTAACTCCCACTTCTTTTAAAGTTATGGGTGCTCCTATCTCCTTATAGAAATCTCTCAGCGCCTCAATACCTTTTAGGGACTTTTCTTCATCACTACCTTCATTTATAGTAAATACATGGCTTGCAAATTTCGCAAACTTATTAACATCTTCTTTATAAACATATTTCATCCATGCAGGCATTATAATAGCAAGACCTGAACCATGGGCAATATCATTAAGTACTGAAAGAGAATGTTCTATAGAATGAGATGCCCAGTCACCTTTCCTCCCCATTCCATTCAATCCATTCAAAGCTAAAGTTGCTGCAAAAGCAAGTTCACTTCTTGATTTATAATTGTTGCTATCTTTTAATAATTCTCTAGTATGTGTAATTACAGTTCTTATAATACCTTCTGAAAGTTCATCAAGCATATCTGTACTTTCTGTTCCACCATAATAAGCTTCAAATACGTGACTTATAGCATCTATTGCTCCATTAGCCGTTTGATTGGATGGAAGAGACCTTTGAACTGATGGATCTAAAATAGATACTTTGGGATATAATAAAGGTGAACCAAAGCTCCACTTTTTACCTTCATCTTCATTAGTTACTACACCACCTGAATTCATCTCAGATCCTGTTGCTGATAGAGTCAATATAGTAAATAGAGGTAGTACTTTTTTAACACTTCCTTTACCTTCAAATAACTCCCATACATTGCCTTCATAGCATACTCCCGCAGCTATAGCTTTAGATGAATCTATTACACTTCCTCCACCTACAGCCAAAACTCCATCCACATCATTTTCTTTAGCTAACTTTATACCTTCTTGAACCTTTGATAATACTGGATTAGGCTTAACTCCTGACAATTTAATAAACTCTATGTTATTATTCTTTAAAGATTCTGTAACAGTATCATATACTCCATTTTTCATTATGGAGCCTTTTCCATATACTATTAATACCTTCCTAATTCCACACTTAACCAAATGTTCTCCTATAGTTTCTATTGTACTTTCTCCAAATACTAATTTAGTTGGATTATAAAGTGTAAAGTTTAACATATTCTTTCCTCCTCTTAAACTTATATTACTTGTAACAAAAATCTTTTTATTTAATTCTATCTTAAATTTAACTTTATATCTAATAAAGCTTATGTAATTTTTCTATATTTATTATGTTATCATAACATTCCATAAAACTCCACAAAATTTCGTATATCGAAATTTAAACTCCAGTAATATTATATACTATTAAATATTGATTTTATTTTTAAACATTGATATACTGAAAATATAATTTATGGTGATGGAGTTCACCTTAATCGCAATTGCTAATGACTCCTACAGACAACGCTATGAGTGTGTCTGTAGGAGATTTTTATGTGTAAAATAACTAAATTATTAACACAAAATAAATTCTTTCAATATTTTGTGTTAATAATTTATGGTCTTAATCTTGGCATTGTAAAACTTTAATTTAAAAGGAGGGCTATTTTATGGCTACAAGTATAGCAATTATTATATTACTTGCTATTGTTTCTAACTTTATATTTGAAAAAATTAAACTTCCTGGACTTTTAGGTATGTTAATTTTAGGAATCACTATAGGTCCCTATGGGATTAATTTGATTCATGGAGATTTACTAAATATCTCTTCTGATTTGCGTAAAATAGCACTTATTGTTATCTTATTAAGAGCTGGGATGGGTATAAAAACGTCCGATTTAAAGAAAATTGGAAAACCTGCAATAAAAATGAGTTGTATACCTGGAATATTAGAAGGTTTTTTTATAGCCTTTATTTCTACTAAATTACTAGGATTCACCTTTATCCAGGGAGGAATCCTTGGATTTATAATTGCTGCCGTATCTCCTGCTGTAGTTGTACCTCAAATGATTAACCTTATAGATAATAAAATTGGTACTAATAAGAGCATCCCTACTTTAATACTAGCTGGTGCTTCTATTGATGATGTATTTGCAATTACAATATTAACTAGCTTTCTTGCCTTATATTCTGGTAAGAACGTTAATATCGCTTCTCAACTTTTACAAATACCACTTTCCATAATATTAGGAATAGGACTAGGATTAATATTAGGCTTTATAATTATATATTTATTTAAAAAGTGTAGTATTAATGATGTAAAAAAGATACTAATTGTGCTAGCTATTTCTATACTTTTAACTACCTTAGAAACTATCTTTAAAGATAAATTATTAATTGCAAGCCTTTTAGGTGTTATGACTATTGGCTTTGTTCTTACTGAGAAACTTCCTAATGTTGCTGCTCCCCTTTCTCAAGGACTTAATAAATTATGGATATTTGCAGAAATTCTACTCTTTGTATTAGTGGGAGCTCAAGTAAATATATCTGTAGCATTCACCTCAGGCGCAATAGGTATAATAATTATTTTTATAGGACTAGTAGGTAGAAGTATTGGAGTTATAATTTCACTTATAGGTACTAATTTAAACGTAAAGGAAAGGATTTTCTGTGTCATCTCCTATATACCTAAAGCTACAGTTCAAGCAGCCATGGGGGCCTTGCCTCTATCTCTAGGTGTTGTATCT
This sequence comes from Clostridium sp. UBA5119, assembly GCF_002414285.1. Taxonomy (NCBI): domain Bacteria; kingdom Bacillati; phylum Bacillota; class Clostridia; order Eubacteriales; family Clostridiaceae; genus Clostridium; species Clostridium sp. UBA5119. The sequence goes on from NZ_DHYX01000013.1 coordinate 18,119, forward strand.
GGAGATTTGATTCTAGCAATATCTGTATTATCCATTTTAGTAACTGCACCTTTAGGTGCTATTGGAATAAAGGTTTCAAGTAAATCCTTATTACATGTTGAGAACTAAAAATGTAATAATACATAATATAGGACTATTTCTTTCAAAATAAATAGTCCTATATTCTATCAAATGAAATGATTTAAAAAAATTCACCTTTTACTGTTGACTTATATTAAACAAAGTAATACAATTGTTTAGTGGAAAATTTTATATACCTCGGTAGGTGAGGTTACTACAAGGATACGGGTTGCTACCGTAAAAGAGTGGAAACATTCTTAACTGGTTAGCAGATTTTGCCGAACAAAGAAGGCTTAATCTAACGCAATTTCATTGCCTTGCAGAGCTAAAACTTGAACGAGACATACTATTATTAGTATTTGCCTGCGTTTTAGTTTACGGAGGTTTTTTTATTTTATAAATTTTAGGAGGTGTAAGAAGCATGGACGATGGTAGTAGTAATATTGACAATGAAGATTTAATAAGTTTATTGTTTAATCCAAAAATAAAACTCTATGTAACTTCTTACCCTCTTTATGGCATAATTTAATTTTACTTTAACTTTATCATAGTTAAATCTATCATTAAGAATTTCATGTCCATAAACAGATAGAAATATTACATAGTTATTTATCAAGGCATTAAACATGAGGTTTAATGCTTTTTATGTCTTCATTGTTTTTTACCCACTACAACCTAGAAATTATAATTTTTCAATTTTAGTCAATACTTATTTTAACAGTTCATAATGTATTGAATTAATAGGAGGGGTAACAATGGAAAACACAATAAAACTAATCAATGAAAAAAAATTCATTGACGCAAGAAAAACTCTTGAAAAAAAGAATGTAGTAGATATAGCTACTTTATTGGGTGAAATAGATAAAGAATCTGTAGTTAAAATTTTTAGAGTACTTCCTAAAGACAAAGCTGCACATGTATTTTCTTATCTAGACAACGAGGAAAGACTATTTATAATTGACTCTATTACCGATAGTGAAATTTCAAATATTATAGATGATTTATTCATTGATGATACTATAGACTTTCTAGAAGAACTACCTGCTAATGTGGTAAAAAAAGTTTTAAAAAATACAGATGAAAATACTCGTAAGATTATAAATCAATTCTTAAAATATCCTGAAAGTTCAGCTGGAAGTATAATGACTATAGAATTTGCTGATTTAAAAAAGCATATGTCTGTAAATGAAGCTATTGCTCATATAAAGAAAACAGGCATAGATAAGGAAACTATTCACACTTGCTATGTTTTAGGCGATAACAGAGAGCTAGAAGGTATTGTTTCTTTAAGAAAACTTATTTTAAGTGATGAAAATATGCTAATAGAAGATTTAATGAAAACTGAATTTATACATGTTAATACTTTAGATGATCAAGAGAATGTGGCTCAACTATTTAAAAAGTATGACTTATTATCTATCCCAGTTACTGATAATGAAAAAAAATTAGTTGGAATAATTACCATAGATGATATAGTAGATATCATTGACCAAGAAAACACAGAAGACTTCCAAAAAATGGCTGCCATGGAGCCAAATGAAGAAACATACTTAAAGACCAGTGTTTGGACTCTTTCTAAGCATAGAATAGTTTGGCTTCTTGTATTAATGATTTCAGCAACTTTTACAGGAAACATTATAAGAAGATTCGAAGATGTCCTATCCTCAGTAGTTATTCTCGCTTCCTTCATTCCAATGTTAATGGATACAGGCGGCAATGCTGGATCTCAATCTTCAACTCTTATCATAAGAGGTCTTGCTTTAGGAGATATAAAATTATCTGATGGATTTAAAGTTATATTTAAAGAACTAAGGGTTAGCATCATTACAGGTTCCGTTCTTGCTGTAGTAAATTTTATAAGAATATATTATTTTGAAAAAATTAACTTTATAATTTCTTTCACTGTATGTATAAGCTTATTCTGTACTGTAGTTGTAGCAAAAATAGTAGGTGGCATACTACCCATCTTAGCAAAAAAATTAAAATTAGACCCTGCTATTATGGCAAGCCCATTAATCACAACTATAGTAGATGCGGTTGCTCTAACTCTATACTTTACATTATCCGTAAATCTATTACACTTAGCAGTTTAATTTATATTTTAATATAATAAAGGATTATTTAAAGGCAATTTATTTTCTTTTAATTGCCTTAGAATAGTCCTTTAACTAACAAAAAAGAACTACAAGACTTTAGTCTGTAGTTCTATAGAAAATAGATTATTATCTTCTATTTCTTTCTGCTTTTCTTGCTCTTCTGCAATCTGGGCATCTTACTGGCTCATTTTCGAATCCTTTTTCAGCGTAGAAAGCTTGCTCTCCCTCTGTAAATATAAATTCTTTACCACAGTCTTTGCATAATATTGTTTTATCTGCCATTTTAATTCCTCCATTTTTAAAGATTTACATTCAATTAACCAATTCCCTAAAAACGGAGAAAGTTATAATAGATGTGAATCTTTTTATTTTATGGTTTCAGTTTATCACTTTGCTAGTTAAATTTCAAGTATTTTTTGAATACTTATATCCATTTTTATACCAATTATAGGATTATTTTATTTTTAAATAACTCATATACTATATATCAAATCAATCCTTATATTTTAATAAATTATTATAATTTTATATAATAAAATAAAGCTATAAGATTAATTCTTATAGCTTCTATTGAAATATTAAATATTACTATCTTCTATTTCTTTCTGCTTTTCTTGCTCTTCTGCAATCAGCACATCTTACTGGGTCATTTTCAAATCCTTTTTCAACGTAGAAAGCTTGCTCTCCTTCTGTGAATATGAATTCATTTCCGCAATCTTTACATGTTAATGTTCTATCTGCCATTTTTCATTCCTCCATTTTTAAAGATTTACTTTTAACTAACTGATTCTCTAAAACTGGAGAAAAGTGTTATTAATCTTAAATCTTTATAATATATTTTTTGTATTTACTACTCTTTTAGTATATCATGGTGATAATAATAATTCAATATATATTTTAATTTTATTTTCTAGATTTTTGCACTTTAACTTTTTTTCCTTTAATAATTATCTCTCCATATTTTTTCAAGAAATTCTCACCTTTATTATTCATTATATCTACATATGAAATATTATCTTGTATATCTATTATGCCGATATCGTCTCCATTTAACTCTGGAAGATTACTAAGAGCTCCTACTATATCTATATTCCTTATTTTCTTCTTTTTACCAGCTCCAATGTATACTTTTAGGATATCTTTATGAATTACTTTCTTTTTATTTCTCTGTCCTACTTTAAGTTCTTTCTGACTCTCCTTAAATACACTCTTACCTTCTTTAATCTCTAAATCATTTGGGAAATTCCCCTTTTTAATACTATACCCTAAGTATTCTTCTATAGAAATCAAATACTTCTTTTCATATTCAGAAACTAAAGTTATAGCTGTCCCTTCCCGTCCGGCTCTTCCTGTTCTACCTATTCTATGAACATAACTTTCTCTTTCCATTGGAACTTCATAATTAAATACATGGGTTATATTATCTACATGAATCCCTCTAGCTGCAATATCCGTAGCAACCAATACTTTAAATTCCTTATTCTTGAACCTTTCCATAGTTTCAATTCTAATTTTTTGCTCCATATCTCCATGTAGTTGTTCTACTGAAATTCCCTCTGACTTTAATTCTTCATACACTTTTTTAACTTTATCTTTGGTATTACAAAATACTATAGCTGCATCCGGTGTACATGCATATAAGTTCTTCCATAACGCTTTAAACTTATCTTTATGTTCAACATTTAAATATGATTCTTTTATTTTATCACGATTAAATACCTTGGATTCTATTTCTAAAAATCTAGGGTTTATCATATAATTAGTGCATAGCTCTTCAATGCTTTCTAGTATTGTTGCAGAAAATAGAGCTGTTGTCCTTTTTTTCGGTAGTCTATCTAATATATCACTTATCTGATCTATAAAACCCATATTTAGCATTTTATCTGCTTCATCAATGATTACATATGTTAAATCCTTAAAGTTTAAGTTCCCTCTATTCATATGGTCACTTATCCTCCCAGGTGTTCCTATTACTATATGTACCCTCTGCTTAAGTTCCCTAACCTGCTCATTAAAAGGCTGCTTTCCAAAAACAGCAGCACATCTAACTTTTTTTATTCTCCCTATATTGGATATATCATCTTTAACCTGTAATGCAAGTTCTCTTGTGGGAACTAGAACTAATGCTGTTATTTTCCCCTCTTCTACCCTAACTTCATTACAAATAGGAACTCCAAAGCTTGCTGTTTTCCCACTTCCAGTTTGTGATTTTACTATAATATCTTCTCCATCCAAAAGACTTGGTATTGTTTTATCTTGAACTTCAGAAGGATTTTCAAACCCTAGATTGTTTAGAGCCTGTAATATGTTTTCATTTAAATTATATTTTTTAAATCCACTTTCCATAACTATCTCCTTGTATCTAATTAATATCTATTTATTATTCCTATTTCACATCATATTAGACTTATATATATATTTCTACTTATTTTTAAAATTTTATACATTAATACTTTTTATATAAATAGTTAATTCTATATAACTCAAAAATAAAAGCTATAAGAATCACTTCTTATAGCTTTCATTGAAATATTAAATATTAATTATCTTCTATTTCTTTCTGCTTTTCTTGCTCTTCTGCAATCAGCACATCTAGTTGGCTCATTTTCGAATCCTTTTTCAGCGTAGAAAGCTTGCTCTCCCTCTGTGAATACGAATTCGTTTCCGCAATCTCTGCATGTTAATGTTCTATCTGCCATTTACAATTCCTCCATTTTAAAGATCCACCTATTATTAACAAATCCTCGAATTGGAGAAAATTATTATATATGTTAAATCTTTATTTCAATTTTATTTGTGTTTAACCACTTACTCAGTATAACATACACTTTACGTATAATGCAAGTAATTATATAAATATTTTATTTTATCTTTATTTATACAGTAGTAATCCCTTTATTACTTATTTCAAATACTATTTGTTCATCCTTACCATCTACTAAAATATTGCATCCATCGTAAACTTCCCCAGCTATAATTTTTTTTGCAATCATGGTTTCTAAAACATTTCCAATATATCTTTTTAGTGGTCTTGCCCCATAAACTGGATCATAGCCTTCTGTTGCTAAAATCTCCTTAGCTACGTCAGTAATTTCTAAACCTATATTTTTATCATATAATCTTCTTCTAACATGGTCAATAAATATATCTATAATTTTCTTTATACCTTCAATATTTAGTGGTTTAAACATTATAATGTCATCTACACGGTTTAAAAATTCTGGCTTGAACCTACTCTTCATTTCACTCATTACTAAAGCTTTAGTTTTTTCAGTAATCACACCACTATCCTCTAGTAGATGACTACTACCTATATTAGAAGTCATAATTATTATAGTATTTTTAAAGTCTATAGTTTTTCCCTTATTATCAGTGAGTCTTCCATCATCTAATATTTGTAGAAATACGTTAAATACATCTTCATGAGCCTTTTCTATCTCATCAAATAAAACTACTGAATATGGATTTCTTCTTACAGCTTCAGTTAATTGTCCCCCTTCTTCATAACCTACATATCCTGGAGGCGCTCCTATAAGTCTTGATACTGAATATTTTTCCATGTACTCTGACATATCAATTCTTATAATATTTTCTTCACTATCAAATAAATTTCTCGCTAAAGTTTTAGCCAGTTCTGTTTTACCTACCCCTGTAGGCCCTAGGAAAACGAATGAACCAATAGGCTTATTTTCATCTTTCATCCCTGCTCTAGCCCTAATTACGGCATTAGCAACAGCTGTTACTGCTTCATCTTGACCTATTACCCTATTGCTAAGTTCCTCCTCTAATCTTAATAGTTTTTCTCTTTCCCCTTCTACTAATCGTGTTACTGGAATTCCAGTCCACTTAGATACAATTTGAGAAATTTCTTCTTCTGTAACCTCTTCTTTGAGAAGGGCTGTTTCATAATTATTGTGCATGCTTTCTTCTTTTTCTTTTATTTCTTCTTCAAGACGTGGTATAACCCCATATTTTAGTTCTGCAGCACTATTTAAATCATATTCTCTCTCATACCTTTCAACCTTACCTCTAGCTTCATCCAATTGCTCTTTCAAAGTTCTAACTTCAAGAATCTTACTTTTTTCTTGTTCATATTTAGCAGTCATTTCATCATTTTTTTCTTTTAATTCTGCTAACTCCTTTTGAAGTTGTTCAAGTCTCTTTTGAGATGCTTCATCACTTTCTTTAAGCAGAGCTTCTCTTTCAGTTTCTAATGTAAATAGCTTTCTTCTAACCATATCANNTTGAAATAGATTCTCTTTCTTCTAACCATATCAAGTTCTGTAGGAAGAGAATCTATTTCACTTCTTATCATAGCCCCAGCTTCATCAATTAAATCTATAGCTTTGTCTGGCAAAAATCTATCTTGAATATATCTATTAGATAATTTTGCCGCTGTTACTATAGCTGAATCATGAATTCTAACTCCATGGTGTATTTCAAATCTTTCCTTTAGTCCTCTTAATATTGAAATTGTATCTTGCACTGTAGGCTCTTCTGCAATAACTGGTTGAAATCTTCTCTCTAATGCTTTATCTTTTTCTATATATTGTCTATATTCATCAAAAGTAGTAGCTCCAATGCAATGTAATTCTCCTCTTGCTAGCATAGGCTTTATAAGATTTCCTGCATCCATAGCTCCATCAGCTTTTCCGGCACCTACAATGGTATGAATTTCATCTATAAATAATATTATCTTCCCATCAGAACCCTTAACTTCCTTTAGTACAGCTTTAAGTCTTTCTTCAAATTCACCTCTATACTTAGCTCCTGCAATTAAAGCTCCCATATCTAAGGAAAAAATTATACTGTCTTTTAATCCTTCTGGTACGTCGCCACGTACAATTCTTTCTGCCAAACCTTCAACTATGGCAGTCTTACCTACTCCAGGCTCACCAATAAGTACTGGATTATTTTTAGTTCTTCTTGACAAAATTCTAATTACACGTCTTATCTCTTCATCCCTTCCTATTACAGGATCTAATTTATGTTCCTTTGCAAGGTTAATTAAATTAGTTCCATACTTAGCAAGAGCATCATAAGTTCCCTCTGGATCATTAGTATCTATCCTTTGATTTCCCCTAACCTGAGATAACACTTCCATAAAACTTTCTTTATCTATTCCATATTCCTTAAGTATTTTACCTGATATACCTTTTGCATCTACCTCTATGATAGCTATCATTATGTGTTCTACACTTATATAGGAATCATGAAATTTCTCTGATATATCTTGAGCCTTAACTAAAACTTCATTGATTCTTCTAGTGGCAGTAACTCCAGATAAACGAGCTCCTTCTCCTAATACTTTAGGCATTTTCTCTAGCTCTAAATTTACTTTTCTTTTAATTCCTTCAACATCCACAGCCATTTTTTCAAAGACATTAGGTATTAATCCATCTCTTTGATTTAGAAGAGCAGAGAATAAATGAATAATATCTACTTGTTGATGATTATTTTTTACTGCTTCCTCATAGGCATCATTTAAACTTTGTTGAACTCTTATTGTTAATTTTTCTGTTTCCATAACATCACCTGCTACTCTAATTTTATATCTAGTTAAGTAGCATTTCTCCTTTCATAAACTTAAATATTATTAACTATCTTTCTAAATAGCTTTAAAAATTCTTCTCTTTCATTATTTGTGTCTAAGGCATTTAAAACATATCCATACAATTTTCTTTCAAAAGCTAGATGTTCATTTTTCACTTCCTTGCCTTCATCTGTAAGTTGTAATCCATAGGATCTTCTGTCTCTCTTACTAATAGTTCTATTCACATAATTAAGTCTTTCTAGCCTATCTATAGTGCTGGTTAAAGTACTTTTAGGTATGTCTAACATATTACAAATTTCCTTTAAAATTATATCCTCCCTATCATAGACAATTCTTATAATACTAATTTCCATGGTATTAAGCCTTTCTATCCTAGGAAATTCCTCCATAGTCCTATATTGATTTGAAAAAGACAAAAACATTTTCCATAAATTCGAAAATTCTTCAATTAACTTGTCATTATCCTCCATTACACCTACTCCTTTAAAATCTTCTTATATCCTACAATCATCATAATTCAATTATTAAATCAATAGATTACAACCTATATTATTGTTTGCTAAACGTAAAATTCAATTAGTACGGAATTCGTACTTTATCTTTAAATAAATAGTACTATCATCGTATTATTTTGTCAATAATGAAATTTTATTAATCAAAAATAAAAGTAATAATGAAAATCTACTATCATTATTACTTTTACTTTATATTTACAATAAATTTTAATTTAATTATTTAATATTTTTTATTTATTTCCTCTAACTACTGACGAGTTTTCTTCATAGATTTTCTCTTATTAGTAGAAGTGTTTTTACCCTTTTTTCTTTCTAACGAAGTTCTTCCATGACTTCCTCTAGGTAAAACTGTTTTACTATTACTATGTTCTTTACCAACCTTTTTATGTCTACTATAATTTCCACCATGGTTAAGATTTTTTCCTTGTGTTTTAGGCCTTATTAAACACTTAGGTCCATTTCCTATTAAATCTTCTCTTCCAGCTTCTACTAAAGCTTCATATACTATATCATACTTTTTAGGGTTTCTATATTGAAGAAGAGCTCTTTGCATTGCTTTTTCCCTCTTGCTCTTAGGTACATATATCTCTTTCATAGTTAACGGATCTACCCCTGTATAGAACATAGCTGTAGATAAGGTTCCTGGCGTTGGATAAAAATCCTGAACTTGCTCTGGCTGATAATTAATATCTCTTAGATATTCTGCTAACTCTATAGCCGATGCTAATGTGCTACCTGGATGACTAGACATTAAGTAAGGTATAATATACTGCTTCTTTCCAACTTGCTCAGTAAGATTATAAAACTTATCTACAAATCTATCATAGGTCTTCCCAGATGGTTTTCCCATATACTTTAAAACATCAGTACAAACATGCTCTGGAGCTACCTTTAATTGTCCACTTACATGATGTTCTACAAGTTCTTTAAAGAAGGCATCATTTTTATCTGCCATTATATAATCATAACGTAACCCTGAGCGTACAAATGCCTTTTTCACCTTAGGCGTAGCTCTTACCTTTCTTAGTAGTTCTAAATACTCAGTATGATCTGCATCTATATTTTTACACGGTTTTGGATATAAACATTGCTTATGTTTACACGCACCATGCTTTAGCTGAGTTTTGCATGCTGGGCGTCTAAAGTTTGCAGTAGGACCTCCTACATCATGAATATACCCTTTGAAATCAGGTAAATTTGTTATTCCTACCACTTCTTGTAAAATAGAATCTTCACTTCTACTCTGAACTATTCTTCCTTGATGGAAAGTTATAGCACAAAAAGAACAATTTCCAAAGCAACCTCTAGAGCTAACTATACTAAATTTAACCTCTTCTATAGCAGCTATTCCACCTGCTTCCTCATAACAAGGATGATAATTTTTTGTGTAAGGCAATCCATAAACATGGTCTAACTCTTCCCTAGTTAGAGGCATCTCTGGTCTATTTTGTACCACATATCTATTGGCATGTTTTTGTACTAGAGTCTTTCCTCTTACTGGATCTTGTTCTTCATATTGAACCTTAAATGCTCTGGCATATTCTATCTTATCTATAGATACAGCTTTATAGGATGGTATCTCAATATATCCACTTACATATTCTAAATCATCTATCATATAGCATGTTCCAGGTACATGTCTTATATACTGAACTTCCAATCCATCATTTAAACAATTTGCCACTTCTACTATTTGTTTTTCACTCATTCCATATATAAGTAAATCAGCACCACTATCTACCAACATTGATTTTCTTACCTTATCACTCCAGTAATCATAATGTGCAAATCTCCTAAGACTAGCTTCTACCCCACCAATTATAACTGGAATATTCTTATATGCTTCTCTGATTTTATTACAATATACAATAGTAGCTCTATCTGGTCTTAAACCCATTTTTCCACCTGGAGAATAAAGATCCTTTTCTCTAGTTCTTTTAGCTACAGTGTAATGATTTACCATGGAATCCATGTTACCACCATTAACTAAAAAACCTAATCTAGGTCTTCCTAACTTCATAAAATCCTCAGTGCTATGCCAATCAGGTTGAGGAATTATTCCTACTTTAAATCCAGCATCTTCAAGAACTCTGGAAATTATAGCAGTACCAAAGCTATGATGGTCTATGTATGCATCTCCTGTTACTATGATAAAATCTAACTGTTCCCATCGTCTTTCTAACATATCATCTTTACAAATGGGTAAAAATCTATTTTCTAACATTTAATCACCTACTCAAATATAGTTCAAATTTATAATTCAACTCAAGGTCTAATTATACTATAAAAAGAATCAAGAGACTATTTCTTTTACAAAATAATCTCCTGACTCTAAATTAAATATATTGGTATTTTATAATAGTTGGCAAAATTAATTTATAATGTTACTTAAAACATTAATACCTTAAGCTATTTTCGTAACTTTCTCTTCCTTTAACATCTGTGCTACATAGTTAGCTAAATCAACAACTCTTGCTGAATATCCCCACTCATTATCATACCAAGATGCTATCTTAATCATGTTACCATTTACCATAGTTGATAATCCATCTACTATAGAAGATCTGCTATCTCCTTTAAAGTCTACAGATACTAAAGGTAATTCACATAATCCTAATATTCCCTTAAGTTCATTTTCAGATGCCTCTTTAATTACTCTATTTATTTCTTCTACTGTAGTTTCTTTTTCCACTTCACAAACTAAATCTGTGATAGATACAGCAGCTGTTGGAACTCTTAATGCAAATCCATCTAATCTACCCTTTAATTGTGGTAATACTTTTGCAACCGCTTTAGCAGCTCCAGTTGTAGTTGGCACTATAGATTCCCCTGCCGCTCTTGCTCTTCTTAAATCTTTATGGCTCTTATCAAGAATTTGTTGGTCATTTGTATAAGAGTGAACTGTAGTTATAAATCCTTTTTTAATTCCAAATTTATCATCTATTACTTTAGCTACAGGTGCTAGACAATTAGTAGTACATGATGCATTTGATATGATTGTATGTTGTGACAAATCTAAATCAGAATCATTTACTCCCATTACCACTGTTATATCTTCATCTTTACCTGGGGCTGTTAATATAACTTTCTTAGCTCCTGCTTTTACATGATCCATAAGCTCTTCTTTTGTTTTAAATTTTCCAGTAGACTCTATAACTAAATCAACCTCTAAGTCCTTCCAAGGAATTTCTTTTGGTGATCCACATCTTGTTATTTTTATTTCTTTATTATTAATTATTATTGAATCCTCTGTTGTCTTAACGTCTCCTTTGAAGGTACCAAAGCATGAATCATAAACAAATAAATGTGCAAGTGTTTTTATATCTGCTCTAGCATTTATAGCTACAATATTAAAATCCGTCTCAGGACTTTCACATGCTATCCTTAAAAAAGTTCTTCCGATTCTTCCGAATCCATTTATTCCAACGTTTATCATAATTGAACCCCCGCAATTCATTGTTATACTCTTTATAACAATATAGTATATCACATTAGAAAATGTGTCAAATATAGTATATCATATTTTTTCTTAATTTCCTATTGAAATATAGTATTTACTTTCATTTTCTTTTATTTACTACCATTTTCATATTTATATTTATGTAAAAAATATTTAATTTACTAGGTTATTTATTAAGTTTCATTAAAAACTAATCATTTAAATCTGATATATGTGCTACACTTTTGCTTTTATAATATAAATAAAAATCTCACCAAGTATGGTGAGATTTTTTATTTGTTATTTTTAAAGATGAGTTTGAAGTTTAGCTTTAATGTCTTCTGGATGCATGTACCCTACCATTCTGTCTATAGGAATTCCATCTTTAAGTACTACCATAGTGGGTACACTCATAACAGAGAATTTTTTAGCAAGCGATCTACTTTCATCAATATCTGACTTTAAAAATTTAATTTTACCATCAAAATCTCCTTGAATATCTTCTAATACTGGAGTTAATCTTTGGCATGGTCCACACCAAGTAGCAAAGAAATCCACTAAAACTAAACCTTTGCCTGCTTCATTTTCAAAATTATTTTCATCTATAACTTTCATAATAATCACCCTCCTATTCTTTTAATAGTTAATACCTTTATTTTACTATAAATACATAAATTAAAAAAGCCTTCTTTTCATCATTATCTCATCTTATTTCGTATATCTAAGTATAATCCTTAAAAATCCTTTTAATATCATCATTAATCTACGAATTTCAAAGATTCTGCCATATCAATATTTTTTATATGCTATTTTTCTAGCCATTAACCCTATAATAGGAATTTCATATTCTTTATATTCATAACACTTTACCATTGAAATAATTTCAAATATAGTTATAACTATAGCAACTATACCTGTTATTATTGCTGATAGTAATATAGTACCTAGGGCCCCATATGCTAAAGGTCTAAAAAACATTAATCCTATACTACCACCTATAATCATAAATATAATAGAACTAAATATAATACCTACAATATTTANNTATTTATTAAAAAAGCTTGCATAGCATGAAACTTCACAAAGCTGCTATCCTTTTCTAAAATATAAATTACAATAGGAGCAAGCCATGCTATAATCTTTATTCCTGGAATAAAAATTACTACTATTGCTGCACCGTAAGCAATCAGCGCCATAACATTAGCATCTATATTTCCTATAGAAGACTTATGTGGTTCATAAATATTCATATAATACCCTCTCCTTTTATACCCATATAATTATATTATTCCTTAATATAGTTATAATTACAATATATTTAATTCCTTATTTTTAATTTTTTAAATTTATAAAATAAAGGAATGGAAAAAGCTCATAAATAGTTAATTTTGATTTATGAACTTTCTCCATTCCTAATAAATATGAAATTATATATGTTTATACTTACTTAAGCTCACCATGTTTTTCATAATGTGCAATTTCTTTTATTTTATTGCTATGATCTACAAAAACCACTGCTGGCTTATGTTCTTTGGCTTCTTCTCCATTCATTTCACAATAACTCATAATTATAACCTTATCTCCTACTTGAACACATCTAGCTGCTGCTCCATTAAGGCATATAAGACCACTACCTCTTTTTCCTGCTATAGTATAAGTTTCAAATCTACTTCCATTGTTAATATCTACAATTTGAACCTTTTCATATTCTAGAATTCCTGCTGCATCAAGTAAATCTTCATCTACTGTAATACTCCCTACATAATCAAGCTCAGCTTGGACTACAGTAGCTCTGTGTATTTTTCCCTTTAACATCGTTATTGTCATTGTTTTTCCTCCTAATTATATGTGATAAGTAAAGTTATCAATTAATCTTGCTTTTTTAAAGTACACTGCCAATGCTACTAGGACATCCTCCTTAATCTCTTTTACCATCTCTAAACTTTCACTGCTTACCACTTCTATATAATCTATTTTAGCTAAATCTTCTTTTTCTATATTTTCCCTAATTAGCTTTTTAATATTATCTGGATTTCTTTCTCCATCCTCTAATAGTTTTTTAGCCATAGAAAGAGATTTATTAAGCACTAATGCAGCCTTTCTTTCTTCTGGAGATAAATATATATTTCTTGAACTCTTCGCAAGTCCATCAGTTTCTCTAATAATTGGACATCCTACTACTTCAATATCAAAATTCAGATCTCTTACCATTCTTTTTATAACCGCTAATTGCTGAGCATCCTTTTCTCCAAAATATGCTCTATGGGCAGGTATAATATTAAATAACTTAGAAACTACAGTGCAAACTCCTCTAAAGTGCGTTGGTCTACTACTTCCACAAAGTCCAGTGGTCAAACCACCTACCTCTACAAAAGTTGAAGCATCTTTATAATACATATCTTCACTTTCTGGATGGAATATTAAACTTGCTCCAGCATTTTCACAAAGTTTTGAATCCCTTTCTAAATCTCTAGGATATTTATCTAAATCTTCATTAGGTCCAAATTGAGTTGGGTTTACAAAAATACTAACTACTACTCTATCATTTTCTGATACAGCCTTTTTAATCAAACTTTCATGACCTTCATGTAAATAACCCATAGTTGGAACTAATCCTACTTTTAAACCTTGAGCCTTCCACCCTTTAACTACTTCTCTTACTTTTATTACATCATTTAATATTTCCATAATTTTACCTTCTTTTTAGTTTAATTTTATTAATTCACTCAGCACTGAGTTTATTTTCAATATAGTTTAGATATAACTTCTTCACTTATTTTAAATCCATGCTCTAGTGCTGGAAAAATTTCCTTACTTACATCTTCAATATAGGCTTTAAAAGCTTCTGTCATTGTAGCTCCTAAATCCGCATATTTCTTAACAAACTTAGGTGTAAAATCATTAAACATTCCTAACATATCTTGATATACAAGAATTTGCCCATCGCAACTAGCTCCTGCTCCAATACCTATTGTTGGAATTGATATTTCTTTGCTAATTATCTCTGATAACTTAGCTGGAACACACTCTAAGACCACTGAAAATGCGCCAGCTTTTTCTATCGCTTTTGCTGCTTCAATAAGTTCTTTAGCCGCTTCTTCACTTTTTCCCTGCACCTTAAATCCCCCTAAGGAATTTACTGATTGAGGGGTTAATCCTATGTGTGCCATTACAGGAATAGATGCTTTAGTTATAGCTTCAATTCTATCGCACATATCTACTCCACCTTCTAGTTTTACGCATTGAGCACGTCCCTCTTTCATAAGGCGTCCTGCATTAAAAACAGCGTCATAAACAGAAGTTTGATAAGACATAAATGGCATGTCTGCAACTACTAAAGCATTTTCTGTTCCTCTTGCTACGGCCCTTGTATGATGAATCATATCCTCCATAGTTACTGAAATTGTATCCTCATAACCAAGGCACACCATCCCTACTGAATCTCCAACTAAAATACCATTAATTCCTGAACTATCAATGATCTTAGCCATGGAATAGTCATAGGCAGTAAGCATAGTTATTTTTTCACCCTTTGCCTTTGCTTCTCTAAATGTTATAGCCGTATTTTTCATTTTATTTTTCCTCTCCTAGAAATTCTTCAATCTCACTATAATCTCTATTTTTATTTTTTTTCTTTGCCACCTTTAACAAATTATTATTTAACATCCTATATAAAACTTTATCTTCCTCACTTAAACAAGCTATATGAGCCTTCATGGTAGATAAATCCCCTCTTTCCAATGGTCCTGTAAGGCTTTTTACCATTCCTGAAGATTTTATATTCTCTATATTATTGGTTATAAGAGGATATAAGGCTTCAATGGCTAAATCTTCACTAAAACCACACTGTTTAAGATAATTTACGCCATTATTAATAAGCCCTAGAACCAAGTTACTGCTAATAACTGATGCTAAGTGATATAAACTCTTGCTTTCTTTTTCAATAATTTTTACAGAATTACCTAGAGAACGAAAAATTTCAGCTAATTTATCAATATATTTTTCATGTCCCTCAATAGTTATAAAAGCTTTTTTAAAATTTTTNNCTTTGATATGGCAAACATAGGATGTATAGAATATGGGTAAGCACCAAACCTGCTTATATCTGAAAAGATTTCCGAAGATAACAAACCACTACAGTGGCATATTAATTTATTTTTTATAGACAACTCTTTAAGCTCATTCCAAACCCCCTGAATTTCTCCATCTGGGGTAGTAATAAAAATCACATCACTTTCTTTCATTAACTCCTTTAAGTTTATGAAAGATTTTGTGCCAGTAAATTCTGCGGCTTCCTTTGCTGAGCTATGATTCCTACTATAATATCCAATAAGTAAGATACCATTCTCTTTAAAGTATTTTCCTAGTGAAAACCCAACCTTCCCGGCTCCAATGAATCCAAATTTTATAACAATCACTCCTCACTTTATCTGTTTTCTAAGTTAATATTAAAACAATACATAGATATTAACTGCAACTTAAAACTAAAAATCATGTGAAGTAATTTGTTATCTAAGTCTCATTCTAAAAGATATGAGCTGTCCGTAAAACTTTTCCTTTATAGCTATTTCCCTAGAGAATAATAGCTATATACAAATTAGAATATTTTTTTCAATCTATATTCTAATTTAAAGATATAATCAAATTATAGGTGCAGTTATTTCTATACTGCCCATAATTACTTATATCACAATTATATAAGTAATTCAATGTATATAAATTGTATTTTTTAGTTTTAAAATTCTATAAACACTCTCATTAATTCTTTTTTCGGTAATTATACCATTTCTAACAGCTTCTACTACTCCATCTATGGCTCTATTTTGATCATGTATACCTGCTGATACTATTATTACGTCAATCCCTGCTTCTATAGCTTTAACTGCTGATTCATTAGTTGGATACTTGCCTTTAACTCCCTCCATAATCATATCATCTGTAACAACTACTCCATTAAATCCTAACTCTTCCCTTAAAAGCTTTGTGACAATATTTTTAGATATACTTGCTACGTAATCCTTATCCAGTTGAGGTAAATATAAATGACCTACCATTATCATATCAATACCATTATCTATTGCATATTTAAATGGGATTAACTCTAGATTTCTTATTTCATCAAGGGATTTATTTATAACTGGCACCCCCACATGAGAGTCAACATCTGTATCTCCATGTCCTGGGAAATGCTTTCCTGCTCCTAAAACACCTGCACTCTTCAAACCTTTATATACTTCCGTCCCCATTTTCTTAACAATTTTAGGATCATCTGAAAATGCTCTATTACCTATAACTGGATTATTAGGATTAGAATTCACATCTAGCACAGGTGCGAAGTCAAGATTAAAACCTAGAGACTTTATAGTTTCACCTATAGCTTTTCCATGTTCAAAAGCATAATTTAAATCTCCAGTAGCACCTACATCCCATGCAGATTCAAAATGTCCCATTTCCTTAGGAATTCTACTTACGACTCCACCTTCTTCATCCACTGACATAAAAAGTTTAACCTTGTTTTCATTATTTAACTCATTCAAACTTTCTATTAATTTTTTTGTTCCATTTACAGTATTAATATTTTTACTAAATAATATTATCCCTCCTACTTTTTTATTTTTTATTAAGCTAATAATATTATCATCCACTTCATAACCATCAAATCCAACAATAAACATCTGACCTACTTTTTCCTCTAATGACATAGCATCTATTTCATCTTGTATTAAGTCAACTTGAGGCTCCTCTTCACCGAATTCTTCTACCCTACTATTATTTTTCAAATCCCCATTAGACTTATCTTCTATATCTATTTTATTATTATACTTTGATTCTTTATTTATAAAGCTACATCCATAGAATAAAATAATTGATGTGCAAATAACTACGACAATCATTATAGCTTTTGTTAATTTACTAATTATCTTGAAAATATTTCTATTGTTTTTCATTTATTTTACACTCCTTTAATTTCCTATAATAAAATACACAAAATAAACCACACTAAAATTATATTCAAATTTATTTTTTTAGGAGGAATTTTTATGACAAAAGATAGTCAACCTGATAACAAACAAGCTAGAATGGAAAAATGTAATTATCAAACACCAATTACTAGTGAGACGGGAAAAAATCATAATAGAACTGCTAAAA